>JANOIK010000347.1:0-2928 GCA_031407585.1 Planctomycetota bacterium
CTCCGACACCTGGGCCGATCCTGGCAAGCAGTACAAGCCCGCTGCCTGGACGGGCCTCAACTTTGCCGATTTAACCACCCGCGTTCACGATTACACGCGCGACGCGATTGTGGCGTTCAAGAACGCCAACGTGATGCCCGAAATGGTGCAGATTGGCAACGAGATCTCCAACGGCATGATTTGGAATTCCGGGCGGTTGTGGCAGACCGGCGATGAGAACGCCGAGTTTACGAACCTCGCGACCCTCGTCAGCGCCGGCATCAACGGCGCGAAGAATGGCGCGCTAAGCGGGCCAAACCCAGCGCCGGTTCCCCAGATCATGATTCATCACGACAAAGGCGTTAAAGCCGACTCCACCTACTGGCTCAGCCGGCTCATGCCGAAGCTCGCCGCCAACGGCACGTCGCCCGACGTCCTTGGCTTCAGCTACTACCCCAAGCACCATTACACCGCCGCGACGCCCACCGCTCCCGACGACGGCGATATCTCCGACTTGCGGACGATCCTCAACAGCGCGGCCAACACCTACGGCAAGCCCGTCGTCCTGGTGGAAACCGGCTTTACCAGCAGAAATGAGTCCGGAATGTCGTACGAGTTCGCGGAAACCCCCGCGGGGCAGCGGCAATTTCTCGACGCGGTGGTCGACGCGGTGCGCGATGTGCCGAACGACCGCGGGCGCGGCGTGTTCTGGTGGTACGCCGAGGCGCGGCCCTCGAATCCCTTGAGCGTCTGGGAAGGCGGCCGCTACGGCCTGTTCGATCAGAATGGCAACCTGCTCCCCGCGATCGACGCCTTCGCGGGGCTCAACCCGCCCCCGCCGCCGGGTGACTACAACGTCGACGGCTTCGTCAACGGCGGCGATCTCGACGCCTGGAGATTGGCCTACGGCCAAACCGGCGCGGCGCTGGCGGCGGACGGCACGGGCGATGGCCGCGTCGACGGCGACGATCTGCTCTTCTGGCAACGGCAGACATTCACGCCCGGCGCCGTTTCCGTGCCCGAACCGACCTCGGCCGCGCTCTGCGCGTGGGCGATTCTCTCGCTCGGCGTTCTGCGAAGTGTGTTTTCGCGCACGGTGCTAGCAACAAAACGCTAAATCGGCGGGTAGAAGACGGACAAACTGTGGTTTTCCGTGCCCGCAAGGTTCGCCCACATGGCGCCTGCGGAATCTCCTCCACCCTGCGCGTCTCGCACGACTGCTACCACCGATAAGTAAGACACTTGGCGCTGGTGGCAACGCGGGACGGAGCCTGCCCACGCTCAACGATGCAGTTTCTTTCCCGCCGCACGCGGCGGCAGATGGCCAGGAGGGCCTCGCCCTTTCTGCGCGCGTCTGTCGCCACACTCCCCCTGCGCCTCGGACGGTCGTTTCGAGCGATGAGGCGGACATCTTTAGGCCAGGCGGACATCTTAAGGGCTACGGCGCGACGACGAAGTCGGAAGCCTCCGATTCGGCGTGCCCTCGCGGCGACAACGAAGAAGCGGTTCGGGCAGTCGGACTCCATCATGAGACGCATCTGTACGACGACTTGCGCTTGTTAGGTTCCTCAAACGAAATGGACGCGGTCGATGAGAGCGACCAGCTTCGCCATCAGGGCGCTAGCTACGCTACTGGGATGCGCCCTGCTCAGGGCCTCCCATGTCGCTGCGCAGATCGCGTCGACCGACGGCGTTGTCTCCGCGGTCGCGACCGAAGCGCCCGTCGCTCTCCCCGACCCGGCCGTCGCCGCCGACGCGGATGACCTCGACAGCCTGCTCGACGCCGCGGATCAAGACATCTCTAGCTTGTCGAACGTGAACGTGACCGCCGCTCCCGCGCTTGCCGAGGAAGTGACCTCGGTCGCACGGCAGGTGAGCACCGTCGGCAAATCGCCGGCCGCGGTGTTTGTCGTCACGCAGGACATGATCAAGCACAGCGGCGTCAACAACATCCCCGACGTGCTGCGCCTGGTGCCGGGACTCGAAGTCGCCCGGCTCGACGCCAACAAGTGGGCCGTCTCCTCGCGCGGGTTCAACGGCCAATACGCCAAGTACATGCTGGTGCAAATCGACGGTCGGGCCGTCTACAACCAGTTCTACAGCGGCGTGATCTGGTCCATGCAGGACGTGCCGCTGCAGGACATCGAGCGCATCGAAGTGGTGCGCGGCCCCGGCGCCACGGTGTGGGGCGCCAATGCCGTGAACGGCGTCATCAATATCATCACCAAGACCGCGGCCGACACCCAAGGCGTGCTGGCCCACGGCGGCACGGGCACGGAAGAGCGCGGCTTCAGCACGCTACGCTACGGCGGACGGGTCGGCAACGACCTGCACTACCGCGTCTACGGCAAGCAGTTTGAACGCGACGGCGGGTACCTGTTCGGGCCCGAGGCCGACGACTGGCGACAGGCACGCGGCGGTTTCCGCGCCGACTGGACGCCCACGGCCGACGACGTCATCACGTTGCAAGGCGACATGTTCGACGGCGACAGTGGCGAATCGCGTCTCGTTCCCTTCGGCGGCTTTCCGTTTGCGGCGCAGCTCAGCTACGACAATCACGATCGCGGGCAGAACTGCCTCGTGCGGTGGAGCCGCGTCCTCAGCGACCAGTCCGATTGGTCAGTCCAGGCCTACTACGACCGCTGGGCCCGAACGATGCCCTCCGCGGATCTCGAGCAACGCACGGCAGACGTCGACGCCCAATACCGATTCCCCGTCGGCGCGCGCCATAACGTCATCTGCGGCGCCGGCTACCGGCAGATCGACGACCATTTCTTTGGCGGCTTCGACCTGTCGCTCGACCCCGTTGCGCGCAACACCAACCTGTTCAGCGGGTTTATCCAGGACGAAATGACGCTGTCCGAGGATTTCTGGTACCTCATCATGGGCGGGAAGTGGATTCACAACGACTTCTCCGGCCCCGAGTATCAGCCCTCTGTGCGACTGCTG
>JANOIK010000446.1:0-4263 GCA_031407585.1 Planctomycetota bacterium
GCCGTCGAGGACGTGCGGCAAAAACAGTTGCGCTCCACCGCTAATGTTGAGCGCGCCGACGCCCGCGCGGCCGACGCGCAATTCGTAGCCGTGGTCGCTGTTGGAAATCGTCACGTAGGAGGCGGGCTGCGAGAGATTGAGGGTGGCATCGGAACCTTGGGGCCCGGCGATGGTCACCGTGCGTGCCTCGGTGACGGGAAGCTTGAGATTGAGTACGGTGGTGACGCCGCCGATCGTGCCAACTTGGAACCCGTCGCCTCCGGTGCTGTTGCGGAGCGAGTAGATCGCCCCGCTGATGGACGATTCGAACGAGACCGTTCCGTAATTCACCGTCACTTGGCCACTGACGGCGTTTGCGGGAAAAGAGACGGCGTAGGTCGGCGCGGCGGTGCGTTCGAAGAAGGCGAAATCGTCAAGTTCCTCAGGAACGCCGGCAGTCCAGTTGGCGGGGGAGGCAAAGGCGCCGCTCGTGTTCTTGTTCCAAGATGAGTTGACGGCGCGGGCCGTCGAGCAGGGCGCTAGGGCTGCGAGCGCGATGGCCACGGCGACCGTGAGAACCAATGCACCGCGGAGCGCCGACGCCGTGCGCATCCCATGCGTGCGCTGCAAAAGCAATGACCTCTCAAAGGGCGTCGCCGCTCGTAGCATGGGACCGTCGCTTGCGGTGAGAAGGTGGCTCGGGCAGCGAACTCGAACGAAGGTTCCAGACTAAGTGATCGTTCTGGCGACGCCAAGGGAATTCGTGTCAAAAGCGAAGCCGGCGGCGCGATCGGGACAGGGCGAACCCCTGGTCACTGTCCGTGAGTGCCAGGACGGCTGAGCCGGCGACGACGCAGGGCTCCGGCGGCAAGAACGAGTACGGCAAGGACGGACGTTGTAGGTTCGGGGACGTTCGCCGAAACCGCGACCGCTGGATGGCTCCCCAACTGCCGCTGCCAGATGAGAAAGTCATCGCCGTCCGAGTCGTTGTCGGCGTCGGCATCGCCCGTCATGTGCGTCGTACCCAGGCCGAAGTTATTGCGCCAGCGCGTCAAGTCGTCGCCATCCACGTCGCCGTCTTCGTCGAAGTCGGCTTCGAAAAACCCTGGCGTCACAGTTAGCACGCCGGTCGTATAAAGCTGCGACGTATTCCATGCCAGCCCCGGCGCAAGCATCGGCAAACTCAGCGACGCAAACGCGCCGCTGGTTGTGGCCCAGTCGAACAAATTGAACGTGTGTCCCGCGGCCGGGTTGAACCCGTCGATGAGCATTACGTTCATCGCGCCTCCCATCGCCAAATTGCCGCTGGCCAGGATCGCGTCGTACTGCCCGCCGCGATTCGTGCCGCCCAGCTCCATGATCAGCGTGTTGGTGGGAGTAAACGCGATGCTGCCAACGGTGGTCAGCGCCGGCGAAAATCCTGGCGAGAACGTGCCCGTGAAATTCACGTTATCGAACGTGCCGACGCCCTTCACATAGCCGGGGAGCGTGATTGGTTCGATAACACTGTCGCCGGTGATGTGGCCGTTGTTAATCAGCGGCTTGGCGATGTTGTCGGGCGTGCTCACCGTGCCGAAGCCAGTGAGGTTACCTCCGAAGTCGAGCGTCAGGCCGTTGGCGGCGGTGAGCGTGCCGGCGCTGCCGCCGGCGCCGAGCGTCACCAGCGCCGCCGAATCGAGCACCGCGTCGTTCGCGTCGGCGAGCGTGACGGTGCGTTGTCCGACCTGAAGCGTGCCGGCGCCATAGAATCCGTTGACCTTGGTCGCGTGGCCCACGGTGAGGTTAGCGCCGGTCGCATCGATCACCGATCCCGCCAGGGCGAGCATCGCTCCCGAAACTTGCGTAGTTGCCGTGTTGGTGAGCCGACTGCCGGGTGTCATCAGCACCGTATCGGCGGACAGCGTGCCGCCGGAGAGCGTTACCGGCGCCGATGCCGCGATCGTGGCCGTCCCTTCCACGATGAGCGCCTTGCCGGTCGGGATCGCGGGCGCGGCGCCGAACAGGTCCAGCATCGCCGCATCGCCCCCGAGCGTGCGATTTCCGGCAAGCTGAACGGTGCCCGCCGTGTAGGTGATGGCGCCGACCACATCTCTGCTGTAGCCGTTGAAGCGAATCGTTCCGCCATTAAGAACAACAGAGCCGCTTGAGCCGATCGACAGCGTATTGCCGATGTAGAGGTTACCCTGATTGGAAATTGACAGGTCGCCGCGACCTCCGGTTGGCGAGACCTGAAAATTGCCCACAACCGTCCAGCTTGAGCCGGCGCCGCTAACGCTCGCGAAGCCAAAGGTGTCAAGTTTAACGTCAGCGCCGGCGACGACTGTGCCACCGCTGTTGACTATCAAGTCGCCGCTGGAGAAACCCGGTGCGCCAAGCGTCAACAGGCCTTGCGAGGTGAACGTGCCGCCGCTGACCGTTAACGTCTTGTCTTGCCGGATCGTCGTCGTACCTTCGACCTTCAGACCCTTGCCGGCGGTGATGATGCGGGAAGCTCCATAGAAGTCGAACAGGCCCGCGTCGAACAGGATATCGCGATTGCCGGCGAGCTGAATCGTGCCGGAAGTGTAGTTCACCCGTGAAATACCGCTGATCGTGTTGAAGCGGAGCGTGCCGCCGTTGAGATTCACCGTGCTCAAATTATTGACGGAACTATTTATGGTTAGACTATTGGTGATAAATACAGAGGCCTGATCTTGAATCACCAGCGCACCCGTGCCGTTGTTGCCGACAATCACGTTGCCGCCGGCAGAGAGTGTGGCGGTTCCACTGATGACGTACTCCCCGATGCCAGTGGCGCCGAAGCCAAGGTACAGATTGCGACCGGCGCCGACGATTGTGTTCGTGCCGCCCGTGTGGTTGAAAAAGCCCGTGCCGCTGTCGCCGACGTACTCGTGCGCATTAACAGTGAGGGCGCCCGCGCCGCTCAGGTTGTATGTGCCGGTGGCGCCCGAAAAACCGCCGAGGTCGAGGCTCCCCACCCCGCTGGCGTTGACGGTGTTCGTGCCCGCCGAATGGTTGAACGTGCCGGTTCCCGCGAAGCCGATGAACTCTGACTGATTCGCGACCAGAGCGCCGCCGCTGAGCGTGTACACGCCCGTCGAGCCCGCGCCGTGGCTCACGACGAGATCGGTGTTGGAACCGGTCGCCACGGTCCCCGCCGTTTGATCGATCGCGCCCCTGCCGGTGGTAGCGCCGCTGCCGTTGTAGCCGCCGACGTAAATGCCGTTGGCGGTGAGGTTGTTATCGCTTGGCATCGAGAGCGTATTGGTCGTCGCTCCGGCGCCCATGAGATTGATCGACAGCAGTCCGATCGTCGGCGCGTTGACGTCGTAGGTGACCGTGCGTGCCGTGCCGTCCGTATGCACGATGTTGACGGCCTCACTGGCGGTGGGAGCGCCAGCGTCGTCCACGCCGGCGGCGGAAGTGGCGCTCCAGTTGCTGCCGGTGCTCCAGTCTCCGGCGGTAACGCCGTTCTTCCAGAAATTGGCGCCCTGGGCGACCGTGGCCGGGAACAACAGGCCGACGATCGAAGCGACCAGGAAAGCGGCGCGACCGGGTTTTGGAAAATTCATCAAATGGACCCTCGCATTAAAAGAAAAAATCCAATCGCCGCCCACGCGAACCATAGCGCCGAGCCTTTCGGACCTGCCGCGGCAGCGCCACTGCCCGCCGTCAGACCAAACTTGGCTTGACGGCGAACTTGCGCAGTTCGCTGCTTGCACGCATCACAGTCCTAGCGCACCAAACTCCCAGACGCCGCTGACCAGGGCGCCGAGACGAGGGTGGGTCTTTTTCTCACCGCCGCGGGGCGAGTCCAAAATCCCTACACAAAGAGAATTGCCATCCGCAGTAAATACGGATAGGACTTTCAGAACATACCAGTTCCAGCCAGATGGAGGGCTTTTTTTCCGAAAAAGGCCGGCAAACAGGGCCAAACACACCTACTGCTGAGCGATTGGTCGTTGCCCTGAGGCGTCGCAGGAACGTTCGTTTGACGGCGCATCCAGCAACCGTATCACCTCATCACCGTCCCAAAAGCTTCCCCGTGACTTTTTTCGGCGCGCTGATCTATGCGTCAGAAAACGTGTGTCACAAGGGTGGGTTGATGCGACTTTATCCGCCCGCGGTAACCCCGCACCGATTACTGTTTGCGCCGCGGTAATAGGTAACTCACCTCCGGTCTACTTGTGCCTTCGTCCCGAAAAGTCTTCTCGGTCGTCGGAGTAATCACCGTTCCTTTTCCCCGGTCCACGGCTCTCAGCTGCAAGTCACCATCCCCCTCCG
>JANOIK010000460.1:0-1674 GCA_031407585.1 Planctomycetota bacterium
CCGAGGAAGCCGTCGCACAACCGCCGGCCGACCATTTAGCCCCCGGTCAATGACCGGGGGCCAAGGGCAGACGTGGTATAATTGATCGGACTGAATCACCGGTCGCGAGGCCTACCCATGTTCGACGTCGTTAACATTAACCCGAATATCTTGGGCGGAACACCCGTGTTTATGGGATCGCGCGTGCCCATCAGGTCATTGTTCGACTACCTGATGCACGGGCGCACTGTCGACTATTTCTTGGAACAGTTCCCAACCGTGCGACGCGAACAAGTTGATGCGCTCTTGGAGGACGCAAAAGTCATCGCCACAGCGCCTCGGAAGTCCGCATGAAACTACTGCTGGACGAAAACCTTCCACACGACTTTCGTCACGAGTTGATCGGTCACGATTGCTACACCGTCGCGTACATGGGATGGGGCGGAGTCGACAATGGAGCCCTCCTCACCCGTGCAGCCAGCGAGGGATTCGATGCGCTCATCACCAATGACGCAAATCTGCAGTATCAGCAGAACCGCCAGGCTCTTCCTGTTGCGGTCATTGTCCTGAATACCGCTTCGAATGATATGGACGACCTCTTGCCCGTTGTTCCGCGGCTTTTGGCGTTTATTCCCACCACCCAAGCTCGCTCGGTGAATGTAGTTCCTCCCAGTTAATCATGAGGCGGCCGACTTTCTCCCCAACTTTCCCTTGCGTCCGCCGCGTTCGCTGCCGACAATACAGGAACGATGAACGCCTACCGGGCTTATTATTGGTTTAGCATCACCCGCGCGTCCTTTTTTGGGACGGCGCCGCGGGCTGCGGAGGTCGTGCATCGGTAGAGTTCATCACCAGCACAAGCCACCAAAAGCCCCGGGCGCCGCAAGGAGCCCGGGGCTTTTTTCGTTTCGCCTTCGGACCCCAACTCAAATCGAAATCTCTCATCCCATTTAGCCGCGCTCGCTCGCGACGCGCCCGGAGCCCTAAACCATGATCGTCGTCATGAAACACGCTGCCACCGAACAGGACATCACCGCCATGATTGCCCACGTCGAATCCCTTGGCATGAAACCCGTCGTCCTCCGCGGCACGGAACGCACCGTTATCGCCGCCATCGGCGAGGAACGCAAAGCCAACGTCGGCCAGCTCGAAAGCGGCCCGGGCGTCGACGAAGTGCTCCCCATTCTTGCCCCCTACAAACTCGCCAGCCGCGAGCTCAAGCCCGAGTCCACCGTCGTCCGCGCGGGCAGCCTCACCGTTGGCGGCGGCGTCATCGGCGTCATTGCCGGCCCGTGCTCCGTCGAAACCGAAGAGCAGATCATCGCCACCGCCCGCGCCGTGAAAGCCGCCGGCGCCACGGCCCTCCGGGGCGGCGCCTTCAAGCCCCGCACCAGCCCTTACAGCTTCCAGGGCCTCAAAGAAACGGGCCTCAAGCACCTCGCCGCCGCCCGCGACGAAACGGGCCTCGCCGTCGTCACCGAAGTGATCGCCCCCGACGACGTCGACCTCGTGTCGAATTACGCCGACGTCCTCCAGATCGGCGCCCGCAACATGCTGAACTACCGCCTCCTCGAAGCCTGCGGCAAATCGCCGCGCCCGGTGCTGCTCAAACGCGGCCCCAGCGCCACGATCGAAGAGTTGCTGCTGGCCGCCGAATATATTCTGGATGGCGGCAATCCCAAGGTCATGCTCTGC
>JANOIK010000468.1:0-3944 GCA_031407585.1 Planctomycetota bacterium
GCGCGCGTGCCTTCGACATTGTCGTGCGTGTACTGCTCCGACCGCATGGCCGCGGTGCGACCGGCGACGTGAAACACGACGTCGACATCCCGCGCGGCCGCAGCGAGGCTCGCGGCGTCGTGAAGCGACCCTTGCACGACCTCCACGCCGAGCGCGGCAAGCTCGTCGTTCCGAACGGTGTTGCGCACCATGCCGCGCACCTCCCAGCCGTGCGTGCGGAGCCACCGGGAGAGGTTGGACCCCACAAATCCGCCGGCGCCGGTGATCAACGCTTTGGTCATGGAGGCGAGCGGTCGGCTCGAGAAGTCTGAAACACCCTGACGGATTCCACGCTTAAACTCCAAGCATGGGCAGCCCCACAAGGGTGCGTCAAGTTGACGCGCAGGCCGCGGTACGGCGCCGGACATCCAAGGTCCGCCGAGGAGTCCGGCCATGTGCCATGCCCACGTCCGCGTGGACATGTCGAGTCGGCAAGGCGCATGGCCACGTCGGCGGACCTCCGTGGCCATGGCACCAGCAACTTGACCCTACCGGCGGAGGCCGCGTACAGTGACCCCAACCTCGTCGCACGCCCGCCCCCGCTCGCCCCGCCGCGCTTCCCTCGCCATGCCCCAGCTCGAAGTCATCCCCGTCGAGACGCGGCGGCAGCGCAAACAGTTCTTCAACCTGCCGTGGGATCTGTATCGCGGCGACCCCAACTGGATTCCGCCGCTGCGCATGGTGCAGAAGGAGCTGCTGAACTTCCGCCCGCACCCGTTTTACGACGCAGCGGAGGTGTGCCACTTTCTCGCCCTGGAAAACGGCAAGCCCGTCGGCCGCGTCGCCGCGATCATCAACCACGCACACAATCGCTGGTACCACGAGCAGCGCGGGTTCCTCGGCTTCTTCGAGTCAGTCGACGACGTCGAAGTCTCCGGCAAGCTGTTCGATGCCGCCCGCGCATGGTTCGCCACGAAGGGCATCGACCAGATCCGCGGTCCGGTGAACCCGTCGCTCAACTACGAGCTGGGGTTGCTCATCGACGGGTTCGACGAGCCGCCGTGGTTCATGATGACCTACAACAAGGCGTACTACGCCCACCTATGGGACGCCTACGGCTTCCGCAAGTCGCAGGACATGTATGCCTTCTGGGGCCACGTGCGCATGCTCGAGGAGGTGACCAGCCGACTCAGCTCGCTCAGCAAGAATGTCGCCGAGCGATTCCACCTCAAGTGCCGGCCGATGAACGTCAAAAACTTTGACGAGGAGATCCGGACGTTCTTGGAAACGTACAATCGCGCGCTGGTGAACACGTGGGGGTTTGTCCCCATGTCGGACGGCGAGGTCAAAAAACAGGCCAAGGGCATGAAGCACATGATCGTGCCCGAGCTGACGACCGTGGCTGAGGTCGATGGCAAGCCCGTGGGGACGATGTTCGGCCTCTTGGATTACAACCCGCGGATCAAAGAGATCGACGGGCGGCTGCTGCCGTTCGGGTTCCTGAAGCTCATCCGCAATCGCCGGGCGCTTAAACGCGTGCGGCTGATCAGCACCAACGTGCTCCCCGAGTACCAGAGCTGGGGCATCGGCATCGCCCTGGTCGCTCGCCTGGTGCCGGACGCGCTGGCCTGGGGCATTCAGGAGGCCGAGTTTTCCTGGGTGCTCGAGTCGAACGACCTGTCGTTCAAGACGCTCAAAAAAGGCGGCGCCAAGATCAGCAAGCAGTACCGGGTCTACGATCTCGGCCCCCCGGACACGACCGTAAACGCCAAGTTCATGCCGAAGCCTTCGCCGTAGGGTGGGTGCTTCTTGCACCCACCGTTCGCGTTTACCAAATGGTAGGTGCAAGAAGCACGGCCCGACGCGTGCATCCCGCGTCGCCCGGACTATAATGCCCCTTGTCCCTGGGGCCTGTGGAATCGAATCGACTGCCGTATGTTCTCACGCCGTTCTTCACTGCGCGCCGCGCAAGTCGCCGCATTGCTCACGCTGCTCGCAGCGAGCGCGCAGCGCGCCGCCGCGCTCGTGATCGACCCCACCGCGACCATCAACACGGTGGCGCCGGCCGACGATCCCGGTTGGCTCAACGTCGGCGACCGCGGCGTGTACCTGGGCGACCGCTGGGTGCTCACCGCGCGGCACGTCGGCCCGGGCGCGACGGTGTTCCCCGGCGTCGGAACCTTCGCGTACGAAACAGGCTCGCGGGTCGATCTTGTCGTTCCGGGGCCGGGACCCCCGGTGCTGACCGACCTGGTGCTGTACCGTCTCACGACCGCGCCGAATCTCCCGTCGCTCACAATTTCATCGAACACGCCGAACATCAACTCGTCGGTGACGCTCATTGGCGACGGGCGCTCGGTCGGAGTCGGCGCCGCGGAGACCGAATGGTTCGTCACGGGCTCGGGCACGCAATACACGTGGACCGAAGTCGCTCCCGGCTCGGGCAACGTGCTGGGTTACAGCTCCACCGGGTCGACCAAGCTGTGGGGCACGAACCTGGTCGAGGACGACGGCACCGTCGACCTCGACCATAACATTACCGTCAACTCGGGCTGGGGACCCGTCGTCTCCTTCTTCACCGAGTTCGACAAGCAGGACATCACCAACGGCGCCGCGACGACGTCGGAAGCCCAGGCCCTCGGCGGCGACTCTGGCAGCGGCGGGTTCGCGAAGAACGGCGCCAACTGGGAACTCGCCGGCATCACCCACGCGATCGGCATCTTCCACGACCAACCGGGGTTTGAAAATCCCGCGCTGCCAGTGACCCCGCCACAGGCGGCCATCTACGGCAACCTCACGTACATCGCGGACCTCTCGGCGTACCGCGACCAGATTCTGGCGGTAATCGCCGTGCCGGAACTCAATAGCTTGCTGCTGGTGGGCGTCGTTGGGCTGTTTGCGGTCGTCGTACCAATCGTTCGCAAGGGCAGATGCGCCGACGATACGGCATCAAGCTAACCCACGGTGACGATCGGCAACGATCTCTTCGATCGTGGTATCTCGCAACACGCCCCGGAACCTGCCGAATTTCTCGACAAGTTTTTCCATCGCAGGCCGCTTCGCTTCGACGGCATGTCGAAGCGTTGCATCGATGAATGATGCGACGGCCGATTCGGGAAGGCCTTGGCTCAAAACGAAATCTCTGACTTCGTTGAAAGTGCTTTCGGAGATCTCAATTTGCGCCATGGAACCGTCCTCCAGTCTCCAATATGCCTCTTGCACGAGGCGCATCCAGGAGCCAATTTCTAATCTACCCGTGCACCCGAGGCCACGTTTTCACTCGCCGTTTTGGGTATCGACTCCGCCACCGGCGACAAATACTCCGCCAACTTGAACGGCTCGTCACTCGCCGCCGCGAGCGCCTTCACGCCGCTGATCACGCACTGGGCGTTCACCTGGACGCCCAGCAGATTCGTGTGCGTGCCGTCGTCCTTGCGAAAGAGCGCCGTGCGGGCGAAGTCCTCGCCCATCGCGTCGGCCGCGTCGCAGATGATGTGGTTCAGGTTGATGAACGCTGCCTTCTCCTGCGCCGCGGCGTCGCGGGCCCAGCCGGTGTAGGAGTCGTCCTCCCCGCGCCCCATCTTGCCGTCCCGCCAGCCGTTGCGCGGGATGAGCGAGCACACGATCGGCGTCGCGCCCGCCGCCCGTACGTCGGCCACGTACTGCCGCACGTACCAGCCGTAGGTGTGTACCGTCTCGCTCTTGCCATCCTCGCCCGCGCCTTCGGCCGTTTCATCGCCGGCGCCCCTCAGCGTGCCGCGCGCCTTGATGCGCGGCTCGCGCGCGCCCAACCCGCCGTCATTGTGGCCGAACTGGATCATCACGAAATCGCCGGGGCGGATCATCTCGCGCACCGATTCCCACCACCCGCCCGTGCGAAAGCTGCGGCTGCTCGTGCCGCCGAGGGCCTGGTTCTCGACGTTGATCCGCTTGAGATCGAAGTACCGGCCGATCTCGTGCCCCCA
>JANOIK010000515.1:0-1703 GCA_031407585.1 Planctomycetota bacterium
ACTCGGCGAGGACTCGCACCGCACCGCGCCTGGCGGACCCCTGCGGATCGGCGGCGTCGACGTGCCGCACACGCATCGCACGCTCGGCCATAGCGACGCCGACGTCCTGCTCCACGCGGTGACCGACGCCCTGCTCGGCGCCGCCGGACTGCCCGATATCGGCGAGCTGTTCCCCAACACCGAGGAGGCCAACCGCAACCGCGATTCCGCCGACATGCTCCGCCGCGCGTACGACCGCGTGACCGCCGCGGGCTTCGCGCTGGTGAACCTGGACTGCGTCGTCTCGGCCGAGCGCCCGAAGCTCTCGCCGCACAAGCAGGCCATGATCGCACGCATCACCGAGATCCTGGGCGTCGACGCCAACCAAATCAACCTAAAAGCCAAGACGGGCGAAGGCGCCGGCCCCGTCGGCCGCGAGGAGCTCATCGAAGCGCGCTGCGTGGCGCTACTCGAAAAAACCGTCGCATAACACACGTCTGTGTGGCATGCCCTCGTCTGCGTGGGCATGTCCGGTGATTCCCATGCTTACGCGGACGAAAGCATGCCACCCTGCCGCCCATTCACACCAGATAACTGACCACGGACCACGGACGATCCCCATGCCCGCGACCGCTTCAGCACAACGCGAACCCATGACCCTCTCCGAACCGCATCCCACGCTCACTGTCTACAGCTCGCTCACCAAGCGTAAGGACCCCTTTCGCACGGTCGAGCCCGGCAAGGTCGGCATCTACCTCTGCGGTCCAACCGTCTACGCGCAGGCCCACATCGGCCACATGGTCGGACCGGTGATCTTCGATTCGATCAAGCGGTACCTCGCCTACTGCGGCTACAAGGTCACGTGGGTCGTCAACATCACCGACGTCGACGACAAGCTCATCCACAAGGCCAACGAGCGCGGCATCTCGATGCTCGCCGTCGCCGAGGAAAACATTGCCGACTACCACGGCAACCTGCAGGCGCTCGGCGTCGACCAGATCGACCATTTTCCCCGCGCGACCGACTGCATGCCCGAGATCATCCAAATTGTCGAGGAGCTGATCGAGCGCGGCTTCGCGTACGAAAGCGCCGGCGACGTGTACTTCGACGTGGCCAAGGACCCCGGCTACGGCAAGCTCTCGAACCGCACGCTGGATGCGGTGCAGGGCGACGGCGGCGGCGGGGCAGACCGTAAGCGCCACGCCGCCGACTTTGCCCTGTGGAAAAGTGCGAAGCCCGGCGAGCCGTCGTGGGACAGCCCGTGGAGCAAGGGCCGCCCGGGGTGGCACATCGAGTGCTCGGCGATGAGCAAGAAGCTGCTGGGCGAGACGTTCGACATACACGGCGGCGGGCTCGACCTGCTGTTCCCGCACCACGAAAACGAGATCGCCCAAAGCGAGTGCTGCCACGGCAAGCCGCTGGCGACGTACTGGACGCACAACGGCCTGCTGCGCCGCGACGCGACGGCGGGCAAAATCGGCGGCCGAACCGAACGCGACGCCGCATCACCAACCGGCGAGCCCGCTTCAGCGGGCGGGTCCCACGACCCCAACGAACAAGTCACCGGCAAAATGTCCCGCTCAAAAGGCGCCGGCGGACTCGCCGACCTCATCAAGCGCCAAGGCGGCGAGCGCATCCGCTTCTTCCTGCTCCGCACGCACTACCGCAGCACAGTCCTATTCAGCGAGGAGGCCATCGCCGAAGCCGCGATCGGCCTCGAGTCG
>JANOIK010000966.1:0-1995 GCA_031407585.1 Planctomycetota bacterium
GGTGCTCGTCATCGGCGATCGGGCAATTCGGGCGCCGGAGACGGGGTTCGTCGAGTCGTGGGACTTGGGCGACCGCTGGCGGCGGTGGACGGACCTGCCGTTCGTGTTCGCCGTGTGGGCGGCGCGGCCGGGCGTGGACGTTGAGTCGCTCGAACCGGCCTTGGAGGCTGCCCGCGACCGCGGCTGTCGCGAGATCGAGCAGATTGCGGTGGAGCAAGCCGCGGCGCTGCAACTGCCGTACGACTTTGTGCTCACGTACTTGCGAGACCACTTGCATTTTTACTTGGGCCCCGGCGAACGGCGGGGCTTGGACATGTACTTCCGTCGCGCGAGTGCGCTTGGATTGATTCCTCAAGACACGCATTTGAACTTCCATGACCGCGCCATTAAGCACTAACGCACTGTTGGAAAAAGCCGTCGCCGGCCAGCGCCTGTCGCCGGCCGAGGGACTGCGCCTGCTCGAGTGCCACGACCTCGCGTCGCTGGGCCGCGCGGCCAACGAGGTGACGCTGCGCCTCCATCCGGAGAATTACCGCACCTACAATATCGATCGCAACATCAACTACACCAACGTGTGTACGGCGGTGTGCGACTTTTGCGCGTTCTACCGCACGCCGAAGTCGCCCGAGGGTTATGTGCTCGATCGCGAGACGCTGTACCAGAAGATCGTCGAGACAGTCGAACTCGGCGGCGATCAGATCTTGCTGCAAGGCGGGCTGCATCCCGAATACAAGATCGAGTGGTACGAGGAGTTGCTCCGTGACATCAAGACGCGGTTTCCGCAGGTGAACATTCACGGCTTCAGCCCGCCGGAGATTCACCATTTTACGAAGGTCTCGAAGCTGCCGTTGCGGGAGATTCTGGAGCGGCTCAAGGCGGCGGGCCTCGGCAGCTTGCCCGGCGGTGGTGCCGAGATTCTCGTCGATCGGGTGCGAGCCGCCATTACGCGCGGCAAGGTGATGACCGACGACTGGCTCGACGTCAACCGCGTATGGCATCAGCTCGGCGGCCGCAGCACGGCCACGATGATGTTCGGCCACATCGAGACGCTTGCCGAGCGCATCGAGCATCTGGAGCGTCTGCGGCAACTGCAGGATGAGACGGGCGGCTTCACGGCGTTCATCTGCTGGACGTTTCAGCCCGACCACACCGACATGGCCGACACGCCGCCGGCGGGTTCGTTCGAGTATCTGAAGACTAACGCCGTGGCGCGGCTGTATCTCGACAACTTCGCGAATATCCAGTCGAGTTGGGTGACGCAGGGGCTCAAGGCGGGGCAGCTTGCGCTGCTCTACGGCGCCAACGACATGGGGAGCCTCATGATCGAGGAGAATGTCGTGGCGGAGGCGGGGACGGTGCACCACCTGACGCTCGACGAGATTCGCGGCGCAATTTCGGAGCTCGGTTTCACGCCGCGGCAACGAAATGTCTTCTACGAGCTGCTGCCGGATGATCGGCCCCTCGCGTCGGCTCACCCTCACAGCCGCCACAATCTGCATGCGCTGCCCATCGTAAGTTGAGACGGCGCGCGCAGTTGCGGTGACAGTTGGGGGGCAGGCGAGTATTCTTGAAGGATGGCTCCGCGCGGGGGCGTGATTGGTTCCGCGCGTTTCGCCTCGCCGCGTTGTCGGCTACCGCGGCGTGAGCCACCGTTGTCCACTTCTCGAATCGCGTCGCGCCATGATTGAATGCCGTAACCTCAGCAAGGCGTACGCCGACCTACAGCGTGGGCAGTTTGTGGCGCTCGACGATCTATCGTTTACGGCCGCGAGCGGTGAGGTTTTCGGCCTCCTCGGCCCGAACGGCGCCGGCAAGACCACGGCGCTCCGCATTCTTAGCACCGTGCTGGCTCCCACCAGCGGCACGGCCACGGTCAACGGCTTCGACGTTGTCACGCAGCCCACGCTCGTGCGGCAGCACATCGGGTTCATGTCGGCCAACACCGCGGTGTACGACCGCATGACCGCCTGGGAAATGGTCGAGTACTTCGGCCGG
>JANOIK010000977.1:0-6807 GCA_031407585.1 Planctomycetota bacterium
ACCTGAGCGACGACTTCCGAGACGTGCGTGTAGGTCGAGAAGTAGATCTTGGCTTCGCGCTCCAGGAAGTCGCGGCGGATGGTGCCCTGCTGGATGCTGAAGTCGGCCTTCTCGCGCGCCAGGGTTTCGTCGAGCTGCTTGAACTCGGCGCTGCCGGGCTTCATCGTGTCGCGCTGGGCTTCCATCGCCACCAGGCGATCGCGAACGCCCTTGAGCAGGTTGTCGGCCTCGGTCATCGCGACCTTCAGGCCCTCGATGTCCTGGGTGAACTTGGGGTACTGCTTGAAGACAAAGCTGATGTCGACCACGGCGACGCCGAACTTGCCGGCGTTGGCGCTGTAGTTGGCGGGTGCGCCGGCGGCCGGAGCCTGTTGGGCGCGGGCCTGGCTGGAGAGCAGGGTCGAACTCAAAACGAGGGCAGCGACAAGCAACGTTCTCACGTCAGCACTCCTTGCTGTCTGTGGTCGTCCATGACCAACGTAGTGAAAGACCGCCCGTGGGCGCTCGTGGCGCCCCCGACATGGCCTTGCGGGGCGGGGCGGGGCATCAAAGGCGGGGCGTATTGTGTCGACGACCCCAATTACCGTAAAGAGCAGTTCGCCGGCGCCCCTGCGAGTCGCGTAGAGCGCCGTCGCGCAGCCCGCCCAGCCGACATTTCCCGCACTGTCTCGCTAAGCGCAACTCCTTACCACGCTTCAGATTTCACGGCCTGGCCCTACCACAATCGCGGACGCCGCCGTAAAATCTTGGGACATTGGGTAATCGAGCCTTGGGCGGCACGACTCATTCCCTACAAGGCCGGCCGTACGATGCGGCCGGGCAAGCGCCCAAGCGCATCCTCACCCACCTCGTCTTCGAAAAGAGCCCAGTCGCGTGGCGTCGCTGTTTGTCATTCAGGGTCGCGATCAGGGTACGCGCTTCCAACTGGAAGAGTCGGTCCACTCCGTGGGCCGCACCCATTCGCATTCGATTCGGCTGCACGATACCGAAGTGTCGCGCAACCACGCTGAGTTCGTGCGCCGTGGCGACACCTACCAGGTGCGCGACCTCGGCAGTTCCAACGGCACATTCGTGAACGGCCGGCTCGTGACCGAGCGCGATCTCATCACGGGCGACCAGGTGCAGGTGGGCCGGTCGACGCTGCTCTACACGGGGTTCAACGAGGAGCGGCTCGAGGATCTCGCCGGCAAGGTCGACATCGTGCCCCGGGCGAACCACGTCGACGACGGTTCACGCATCGTTGCGTCGCTCGGCCAGACCGGCGGCAGCGAGTGGCTGATGCCCGACGCCCGCGGCTCGTCGCACCCCTGGCTCAGCCGGGCGCGGTCGAATCTGCAGATCATGTATCGCACGGCGTTGGCGGTGAGCCACACGATGGACATCGACCAGTTGCTCGCGCGCATCATGGAGATGATCTTCGACTGGGTCGACGCCGACCGCGGCTGCATCATGCTGAAGGATCTGGAGACGGGGAAGCTGACGCCCAAGGTTCGTCGCCACCGCCGCGGGCTGCGCACGGACGACAAAATTTCGATCTCGAAGACAATCCTCGACTATGTCGTGGAGAAGAACGAAGGCGTGCTCACGAGCAACGCGCGCGACGATTCGCGATGGGACGCGGCCCAAAGCATCGTGAGCCTCGGCGTTCGCGAGGCGATTTGCGTCCCCATGCAGGGGCGTTACGAGGTGGTTGGCGTCATTTACATCGATACGGCGGTGACGCCGCAGAAGCTGCTGACGGCGAAGGGCGCCAATCAGTTCACCGAAGAGCACCTGCGGCTGATGATCGCCATCGCCCACCAAGCGGCGCTCGCGGTCGAGGACACTTCGTACTACAAGGCCCTGGTGCAGGCGGAACGGCTCGCCGCGGTGGGTCACACGATCGCGTCGCTGTCGCACCACATCAAGAACATTCTGCAGGGCGTTCGCGGCGGCAGCTATCTCATCGAGCTCGGCCTCGGCGAGCACGACGCGACGGCCCACGAAGCCGAGCCGGACCCCGAATCGCTGCAGAAAGCCGTTGACACCATCCGCAAGGGTTGGGCGATTGTCGATCGGAACCAGGAGCGCATCTCGACGCTCGTGCTCGACATGCTCACATTCAGCAAGGAGCGCGAACCCGACCCGCGGCCGGCGGACCTCAATCAAGTCGCGTCCGAAGTGGTCGACCTCATGGCCAGCCGCGCCGAAGAGTTGACGGTCGAGCTCGCGTGGCGGCCCGCCCACAACTTGCCGACGCTGATGTTCGACCCCGAGGCGATCCACCGCGCGATTCTTAACATCGTCACCAACGCGATCGACGCCTGCGACGAACGGCCCAACGGCCGCGTCATTGTCAGCTCGCACTACGACGAAGCCGCGAAGCTGGCGCAGATCATCGTGGAGGACAACGGCGCGGGCATCGCGCCGGACGATCTCGATGCGATCTTCACCGTGTTCGTCTCCCGCAAAGGAGGCCGCGGCACGGGCCTGGGACTACCCGTCTCGCAGAAGATTCTGGAGGAGCACGGCGGTCAGGTGCGCGTTGAGAGCACCGTGGGCCAGGGGAGCCGCTTCACGCTGGAGTTCCCTTCGACGCCGCCCGCGGCCGACGCCGACGGCGAACCGCGCATGACGCAGGCGATTTCGGCCGTGGACCTATCGCCGCAAACGCCGGCCACGTGATTTGGGGCGTCCCAGCACGGTTGCGATTCGCCTGTTGGTTCGCTGCAACACGCGAGCTAGAATTGTGGTATGAGAAGCCAGCTCATCCCACCGCCGGACCTCTCGCCACCTAGTGTTGGCCATTTGCCCGTCGAAAAGCGCATCCAGATTTGGGCGGAACTCGTCGATGCGAGCGAGGCGATCTTGATGGCGGGTCTACGTCACAGCATCGGCCCCGATGGCGATCTTCAGCAGGCGTATCGCCAGTGGAATGATCGCCAACGGGATGAGCACGAGCGACGCCAGCGTGCCTTCTTAGAAAACCTGAGTCGTCGCGAGGCCAATCGTGGCCACTAACGCCGCGCTTGCAACGCTCGAGCACTTGTGGGGCGTTCTCGAGCCGCTCGGGCACTCGCTGGCGCTGATGGGCGGCATTTCGCTGGCCGCGTGGAAGCACATTCGAGCGACCCGCGATGTCGATGTGCTCATCGCCATCGAGCGACCTATGCTCGACGGCTTGATCGAAACGCTGGTCGCGAACGGCTACCGTCCGAAAAAGTCGCCCCCAATCATCACCGTTGGCGACCACAGCTTCGTCCAATTCCTGTATACGCCGCCAGGAGAATTTTACGACGTTCAATTCGATATGCTGCTCGCCGAGACCGAGCTGCAGCGCTCGGCAATTGCACGCCGCATTCGAGGGACCGTTCCGGGCATTCAGCGGAAGATCGATATCCTGCGCCCCGACGACTTGATCCTCTTCAAATTGCTGGCGGATCGACTCATCGATCGTGCGGATGCCTCGGAGCTGCTTCGCGAAAATCGTGACGAGATTGATTTCTCGTATCTTCGCCACTGGGTGAGCGAACTCAAACTTGATGCCGAGTTTGCTGAAGTCTGGCAGGATGCCTTTCCGGACGAAGCCCTCTAGCGATTGGCAGCGCCACGGACCCAGCGCGGTTCGGAGACGATCGCCTATACGTCGCCAAAGCGGAAATCGCGGCATTTTTGGGGTCAGTCGCCTTTGGCACAACCATTGCGTGCAACCTTGGCGTAGCCCGACGCTGGGCAGTCCACCATCGCACCTCAATGGGACGACCCATCATGAAAATCAGAGAATTCCTCACCGCGTTCACCATGCCCATCGGCATCCTCAGCTTGATCGCGGCGATCACGCTGGGTTGCGACAACAAGGAAACGGTCCTCGACGTCGAAGGCCCCAATGGCGGGGGCGTCGAAGTCGAGCGCGATCGCGATACGGGAGAGGTCGATGTCGATGTGCAGGACGGGGATGACAAAGTCATCGACATCGATACGCCAGGCGCCGACGTGGATGTGACGCGAGATGGCGATGGCGGCGTCAAAGTTGACGTCGACTAACCCCTTCGCCACACCCCCAGGCTAGACGAACGCCGCGCAACCACCTTGGTTGCAGCGGCGTTTTTTCGTGCGCCGCGGCGGCTCGCCTTCAGCTCCTACTCGTCCTACTCAACGCCGATTCGATAAAGATGCGTGTCGGTTCGGAGCAGCAAATCACCGTCAACCACCGCGGGCGACGCCATGAGTTTGCCCTCGAGCTGATTCTCCGCGAGCACCTCGAACTTGTCGCTCGCCGCCACGACGGTGGTTTTGCCTTCCTGGCTGCAGAAGTACACGCGATCGCCGCCCACCAGGGCCGACGCGGAGTACTGCCCCGGCACGCGCTCCCGCCACACGACATCGCCGGTCTCCGCATTGAGGCAGCTCGCCACGCCGCCGTCGCTCACCGTGTAAACGCGCCCGCCGGCCACCACCGGCGAGGACATCGTCGGTATCTGCTGCTTGTGTTTCCACACGACGTGCGTCTCGCTCACATCGCCGGAGCCATCGACGCGGACCGCCCATAGACCCTCTTTGCCAAAGCCGGTGTTGAGATACGCGCGCTCGCCGTCGAAGACCGGCCGTGGGGTATTCGAGAACCCGCTGCCGTGGTCGATGCGCCAAATCTCTTTCCCGGTCTCGGGCTCGTAGGAAATGAACCACTGGCAACCGGGGATCAGCATCTGGTCGCGACCCGCGGCGGAGATCACCAGCGGCGTGCAGTATGCCTTCCGCATGTCGGCGTTCTCGATGCGGATCGGCGGGCGGTCGACTTGCCACACCGGTTCGCCGGTTTCCACGTCGAGCGCCGCGATGAACTGCTTGTCGCCGCCGTCGCAGGTGAGGATCACGAGATTTTTGTAGACGACGGGCGAGCTGCCGGGCCCGACGATATGATCGATCACAAGCGTCTTCTTCCACAGCACCTTGCCGCTGTCGGCGTCGAGGCACGCGGTGCCCATGTTGCCGAAGTGGCACACGAGTCGGCCGTCGGCGATCACCGGCGTGGGCGAGGCGTAACTGTTGAGTCCGTGGATCGGCGGCGGGGCCTTGATGTTGAACAACTCGATCTGCCGCAGCACACGACCGGTTTCAGCGTCGAGTTCGACCGCCGAGAGGCGCACCGAGGCGACGGCGCCCAGCGCCGACACGATCGGCTGATTCGCCACGCGCTCCATCAGGACCGCGCGCTCCTCGGGCGTCGGCTCGCGCTCTTCGGCCGTCGTGACCCACACGCGGCCGTCCGCCACGATCGGCGACGACCACCCGCGGCCCACCAGCGGCGCCTTCCAGATGATGTTCTTGTCTTCGCCCCAAGTGACGGGCAGCTCGACGCCCTCGGCGTTGCCCTGGCCGTCCGGCCCGCGGAACTGCGGCCACGTGTCCGCGGCCGCGCCGCGTGCCGCTTGCATCGCCAGCGCGAGCATTGCCGCCAGCGATACGCCGATCGAGAGAAGTCGTCGCGTCATAAGGATTCGTTGCCCTGAAGAGAAAGGTGTATTCGGCGGCTGCTCGTTATACCACATACGACACCCCGTACACGAAGCTGCCAGCTTCGATACTCCCCGATGAAAGAGCCAGTGGAACACTCGTCAGACCGACGAAGCTGGCAGCTTCGTGTACGGTGGCGCAAAAAAAGGCCGCCCTCTTGCGAAGGCGGCCCTTTCGATGAACACAAAATGTTGACGCCGCGACTAGATCCGAGCCTGAACCGGCTTGAACGGCGGCGGCGACGACGACTGGGGCTGGTAGCCCTGGCCAAACGTCGAACCGGCGACGGCCGCCGGGGCCGGCGTCCGAGTAAACCCGGTCGGCGTCCCGGTCGATCCCGGCGTCGTCCCCTGCGACAACCGCGGCGCCGGCGAGCTGGTCTCGGTCCGTTCGTTGGGGATCATGTCCTCGCCGATGACCTGCAGCAGCTTCGAAATGCACAGCTTGTTCATGCTCGTGCGAAGGTCGTGGGCCTCGGTCCGCAGGTATTCGTGCATGCTCTTGGGAAGCCGCACCGTGATGACGCGCGTCGGCTCGGTCTCGACGTCGACGTTCGACCGCTTCTCACGAAGGCGGACGAGCAGCTTCTGGATCTTGTCAAACTGGGGGCTTTGTTCGAAGGCCGTCAGTTCGTCGAACGTCGGGAACGCCTTTCGGACGGTTCCTTCGACGCCGAGCACCTCGCGAAAGAACGTGACCCAATCGGGACTCTGACGGTGCAAGGTCTCCGCGACATCGAGGACTTCCTGATACTTTTCCTGGTTTTGGGTGAGCACGGCTGACGTCTCCTTCCGATTCAGCTTAGGGACTGTGCGCAAAACTACGGGTGAAGGTCGCGCAACTGACCTCCTTGTCCCGACATCTTGCGATAGCGGGCAAGTGAAGCACGAAGGTCCTTGCATTGCTTGCACTTACGACGCGAGCGCATGCGTGCCTATTCCCGGGCAGGCGCTGCTGAAGGTCGCCGCACGACCCCTCTGCCTAGTTGTTGGGCACAACCCTCGTTCCCACCGAAGTGAATGTCCGCGCGCACGTTTTCGCGCGTGGTCCGCGCGCAGAATCGCTTAACTCGTTGTGCTGCAAGCAACTTCCGCGGGGGAATCGAGCGTGAGAAAAGTTCTCAACCGTTAAAATCGAACGGGACACTTCGGAGCCCGTTTGCAACGGATTATCACGCCGTCGCGATGGATCGAGTGCGGCCCTGCCAGAATGGCAGAAGTGATGGCGAACTGAACCGCCTGGTCATTGATCGATGAGATCGATCCGCCGTTGGTGCCGCCCGCCTTCGAACTCGAACGCCAGCCAGACGTCCAA
>JANOIK010000729.1:0-1803 GCA_031407585.1 Planctomycetota bacterium
CGTCGCGCTCGGCGCGACGGAGCGCGTCGTGTTCGTGGAGGGAAGCTCCATCTTTATCGATCCCAATCCGCTGATCGGCGCATCGGCCCAGGGCGGCGTACTGCTCACATCCACAGAGACGAACTTCGGGCGCTACACCGACCACAAATTTCAGGCCATCCCGCGATTTCGCATCGGCGCCGGGTGGCAGCTCAACGAGTGGCTGGGCTTCCGAGCGGGCTACAATCTCGTGATTTGGGACGTCGTCCAAGCGGTCGACCACCTGCCGATCGGCGAAAACGGGATCGAAGTCGATCCGCGCAATATTCCCGAAGTGCAAGGCGGCGGCGGCGCCGAGCCGGCCTTCCCCGGCATTCGCGAATCGACGATGGTGGCCCACGGGCTAGACTTGGGACTGGAGTTGTCGTTCTAGTGGTCTGGCGCCACTGCGCCTCACCACCGGCCGACGCCCTCAGCGCCCCGCAAGCCCATGACTTCGCCGCACAATTCTCCCCATCACGCCGCTGTGCGCCGACGCCGGGCGATCATCGGCTTCATCAAGGTGGCGGTCGCGGTGGGCATCCTCGCGTACCTGTTCGTCCGGCTCCGCGGCGACAATGTCTTTCAGCGGTTGGTCGACGAGCCCAAAAATTGGGGCGCCCTCGCCGTCGCCCAGGTGCTTGTGCTCACCGGCATCTCGCTCAACTACATTCGTTGGTTCCTATTGGTGCGGGCGCTCGGGCTCGACTTTCGCTTGAGCGACGCCTTTCGATTGGGCTCGATTGGGATGCTCATCAACCAGATCCTGCCCGCCGGCAGCCTTGGCGGCGACCTGTTCAAGGCTGTGTTCATCGCCCGCGAGCAGCCGGAGAAACGCACCGAGGCGGTAGCGACGGTCGTCATCGACCGCCTGGTGGGCTTTTACGCGATGACGCTGGTCGCCTCCGCTGGTTACCTGCTCGGAGCGCCTGACGCCGGCGCAACGACCGGCGCCATGGAGTCGCTCGGCCGCGTCGTCGTGGGCCTGTCGATCGGCGGCACGGTCGGCATCGCGTTGCTCCTGACACCCATGTTCGCCAATCCGAAAGCACGTGCGAACGCCGAGCGCGTCCCGAAGATTGGCCCTACGCTCGTTCGCCTTGTCGATGCGGCCGCGGCGTACCGCGAGCACCGCACCACGTTGTTCGTCTGCATCTTGATGTCGTGTTGCACGCACACGATTTTTGTGACATCGTTCTGGTTCATCG
Source organism: Planctomycetota bacterium (assembly GCA_031407585.1). Classification (GTDB taxonomy): domain Bacteria; phylum Planctomycetota; class Planctomycetia; order Pirellulales; family Lacipirellulaceae; genus Lacipirellula. The sequence goes on from JANOIK010000729.1 coordinate 1,227, forward strand.
GTCGTGGCCTGCCAATTGATGGGCCTGACCTGGCCAAGATTTTCGTTGTCGGTCCGATGGGGCTTGCTGCGGCCGCCATGCCGCTGACTCCCGGCGGATTGGGAGTTTTCGAGACGGCGCTGGACGCCCTCTACGTCCAAGTGGGATCGCCGAAAAACACCGGCGTCCTGGTCGCGCTGACCTACCGTGTGATGACCTACGTCATGGCCGCCATCGGCGCCGTGTACTATGTGAGTGCTCGCCGCACCGTCACCGAGGCCATGCACGCGGCCGAGGAACTCGACGACGAGCCCGATGACGAAGCCCATTCCCCCGTCTCGTGACATTTCAGATTGCCCGCGCTATGCCCAAGTCGTTGAACATCGCCGTCCTCATCTCAGGCTCTGGGCGGACGCTTAAAAACTTTCTCGACTTGGCGGCGGACGGGCGTTTGCCGGTCTCGGTTCGCCGTGTCGTCTCAAGTTCCGCGAAAGCTGGCGGACTGAAATTCGCCCGCGATGCCCATGTTCCGACCGCCGTGTTCGATCGGCGAAAGTTCGCGACCGACCGCGACTACGGCAACGCCATCTTCAGCGCC
>JANOIK010000741.1:0-1647 GCA_031407585.1 Planctomycetota bacterium
ATGGCCACGAGCGTGGACGACACGCTGGCGCCGCCGGGGAAGCACATCCTGTCAATGTTCATTCAGTACGCGCCGTACAAGTTGGCTGCGGGGCTCGACTGGGACACGGAGAAGGACAAATTCGCCGACCGGTGCATCGAAGTGCTGGCCCAGTACGCGCCGAACGTGCCGCGGGCGATCGAGCATCGGCAGGTGCTCACTCCGCTGGACCTGGAGCGGGTGTACGGCATCACGGGCGGCAACATCATGCAGGGGGCGATGGGGCCGAACCAACTGTTCTGCTTCCGGCCGGTCGCGGGCTGGGCCGACCACCGCACACCCGTGCCGGGGCTGTACCTGTGCGGCGCTGCGAGCCACCCCGGCGGCGGCGTGATGGGGGCGTGCGGGAAGAACGCGGCGACGGAGATTCTGCGGGATAAGAAGTGGTAAGGGGAAGGCGCACAGGCGCTAGGCTCTAGGCGCTAGGAAAGAGGGGAGCGAGCCGGGTCGTCCCCGACCCCGGCGCGTCGCACCCCAAGGTTGCCCCTGATTAGCGGGCCTTCTAGACTGAACTTAGGCGAGGCTCAAGGCGTCCTGATGGTGGCGCCTGGGTCGGGGACGACCCGGCTCGCTCTGAACTCGCTGCTCGCGCCTCGGAACTCGCGCCTTCCTTCATGCCTTCCGACGAAGAAATCTATCAGGATCATATCCTCGATCATTACGAGGACCCGTTTCATCGGGGGCATTTGAATGGGGCGACGCATGCGCACGAGGACAAGAACCCGTTGTGCGGCGACGTCGTGCGGATCGAGCTGGCGCTCGACGCCGACGGCAAGATTCGCGATGCGATGTTCGACGGCGCCGGGTGCGTCATCAGCCAGGCGTCCGCCTCGATGCTGCTCGAGGAGCTGTTCGGCAAGACGGTCGACGACGTGAAGGACTTCTCGGCCGAGGACATGCTGAAGCTCTACGGCCCGCGGCTGACGCCGAATCGGCAGAAGTGCTGTTTGCTGTCGTGGAAGGTGCTGCAAAGCGCGGTGCATTCGCCGGTGGAGGGGACGGATTAACCACCAAGGCACGAAGACGCCAAGAAAACAAAATGAAGAGTTGATAACCGCGAATCACGCGAATTAGCGCGAATCAGGAAATGAAAGAATTTGACCATCCTGATTCGCGAAGATTCGCGTGATTCGCGGTAGGACTTCTTCTCCCCCTTGGTGTCTTTATGCCTGGTGGTTAATTAAGAGAAAAAAGAATGAGCCTTGCCTCGACAACCGTTGATCGGTCGAAGTTGCTGCCGGCGTCGCTGCGCGAGGATTTTCCGATTCTTAGCGAGGAAGTGGGCGACGGGCAGGCGCTGGTGTTTTTGGACAATGCCGCCAGCACGCAACGGCCGCGGCAGGTGATTGATGCGATGAGCGGCGTGTATGAGCGGACGTACGCCAACGTGCATCGCGGGATTCATACCCTTAGCGAGCTGAGCACCGAGCAATATGAGGCGGCCCGCGCGAAAGTTCAGCGGTTTATCAATGCCGCGAGCTTCAACGAAGTGATTTTCACGCAGGGTACGACCGCTTCGATCAACACGGTCGCGCGCAGTTGGGGCGACGAGAACCTGCGCCCCGGCGACGAGGTGCTGCTCACGATGATGGAGCACCACTCGAACCT
>JANOIK010000751.1:0-12495 GCA_031407585.1 Planctomycetota bacterium
GCGGCGTCGCGTTGACGCACCACGTCTGCGACCTACTGTTGCATGGCGAATCCATGCTCACGCCGGGGGCGTTGCATCCACAGAACGCTCCAGGCCCACGCAGTACCTACGCAGAGACGGTTCGATGCCCGCGTCGCGAAAAAAAATCTTGCTGGTTGAAGAGGAGCCCGCGCTGCTCGACATCACGGCGTTTCGGCTCGAGCTGCTCGGCTACGAGGTGCAGACCGAAACGACGGCCGACTCCGCGTTCGCGTGGCTCGGCATCAATTTGCCCGACCTGGTCGCCGTCGGCTACCTCTCGGACATGGACCCGGTGGACTTCCTCAATCGATTGAGCGACGAGCCGAGAACCAGCCAATTGCCTTTGCTCTTCCTCTCCGCAAATTCGGACTTGGACGAGGTGCAGCGAGCCTACAACGCCGGGGCGGATGAGTACCTGCTGACGCCCTACGACCCGCTGGTGCTCGAGCGCAAGGTGCAAGGACTTTTGGACGCGGCCCGGCTTCAAGCGGCGAATTAACGACTCATGGCAAGGCTCGGCGACATCCTGGTTCGTAACGGCTGGATCACTTCCGGCCAGTTGCAGAGTGCGCTCACGGCGCAGGGCTCCGAGCAAGGCTTGCTCGGCGTGATCCTGGTGCGTCGCGGGTTGATCACCAACGACCAGCTCGGCGCCGCGCTCTCGGAGCAGTACGGCGTTCCCTTTCTGGAAGTGGTGCCCGAAGGCATCAACCCCCAGGTCGTGCGACTGCTGCCGGAAGAACTCGCCCGATCCCGCCGTGCGGTGCCGGTGAGCGTGCACGGCCGGTCGCTGCAGCTCGCCATGCTCGCCCCCGACGACATGGACACGATCAGCGAAGCGGAACTGATCACGGGCTACCACGTCGACCCCGTCGTCTCGCTGCCTGGCGGCATCGACGCGGCGCTGGACCGCGGCTTCGACGATCGCGTGGTCGCGCGCCAGACGGTGGTCGACATGAAGATGGCCGACCTCGAGGCGGCCGAGCAGGCCATCAGCGAGGAATTGGTCGCGGACGTGTCGGCCGAAGAAGACCAGGCGCCGGTGGTGCGGCTGGTGCGGGCGATCCTCATGGGCGCCATCAATGCCAACACGAGCGACATCCACCTGGAGCCGCATCAGCCTGAAATGCGGGTGCGTTACCGCGTCGATGGCCAGCTTCAGTCGGTCATGACCATTCCGCGTCACATCGAAGAAGCCGTCGTGGCCCGCATTAAGGTCATGGCCACGATGGACACGACCGAAAACCGTCGGCCGCAAGACGGGCAGCTCAGCATTCACGAAGCGGGCACGCGCGTCAATTTCCGCGTCAGCACGATTCCGACTGTCGGCGGCCAGAAGGTCGTGATGCGGTTGCTCGACGAGAGCAGCCGCTCGTTCAATCTCGACCACCTGGGCATGAATCCGCGGGATTTGAAGGTTGTTCAAGAGCTAATCGACAAGCCCTACGGCATGCTGGTCGTCACGGGCCCCACGGGCTCGGGCAAATCCACGACGATGTACGCGGTGCTGTCGAAGCTCAATGCCGTCACTCGCAACATCGTGACAGTCGAGGACCCCGTCGAATATCGGATTCCCGGCGTCAACCAGGTGGCCTCGGACAATGACCACGGCCTGGGCTTCGCGAACGCCCTTAAATACATCATGCGGCAGGACCCGGACGTGATCATGGTCGGCGAAATCCGCGACCATGAAACGGCGGTCACCGCCGTCCAAGCAGCGTCGACGGGCCACTTGCTGCTCAGCACGATGCACACCAACGATGCGGTCGGCGCCGTGGCGCGGTTGAACGACCTCGGCATCGACAGCTTCAAGATTGGCGGCGCCTTGCTGGGTTCGATTGCTCAGCGGCTGCTGCGCTCCATTTGCCCGCACTGCAAGGAACCCGTCGAAGCGAATAAGCACTACTTGAACGCGCTGGCCCGCGGCGTCGAGCCGCCGGACGATGTGATCTTCTATCGCGGCCGCGGGTGCAAAAAGTGCCTGGGCACTGGCTACGCGGGCCGCATTGCCATCTACGAAATCATGGTTGTTTCACCATCCATGGCGCAGGCGATCGAAAACGGCCTGCCGACCACCAAGCTTCGCGAGGCTGCCATGCGCGAGGGGATGGTCGAGCTTGCGGCGGCCGGCCTCGAGCAGGTGTACGCGGGACGTACGACGCTCGAAGAAGTGTTCTACAAAGTATCTGGCTAAGAAAGGCGCCCTGTGGCTCGAAGAAAGCGATTTGCCGCCGCGGGAGCGTCGACCGACGACGTCGTAGCGGCGCCGTTCGCGTCACGACACGCGCGCGGCGAAGCGTTCTCGCTGTCCGCATGGCTGCGGCCTGCTCGGCGCGTCCACCGGCTCAAGCCGAATGAGCTCACGTTCATCCTGCGCAACCTGGCGACGCTGGTCGGCAATGGCGTTCCGCTGCCGCGGGCTCTCGCGACGCTCGCTCAGGAAGACACGCTGTCCCGCCACCGGGAAGTCATCGACGCGCTACGCCGCAAGGTCGAGACGGGTACGCCGTTCAGCACCGCCGTGCAAGATGTGCCGGGGGTCTGCGATAAACTCACCGCGAGTCAACTTCGCATTGGCGAGCGGGCCGGCACGCTTGCCGATACGCTCTCCCAACTCGCTCAAAGCCGCGACCGCTCCCGCGACCTGCGTGGGCAGATCATTAAGAAGATTGCGTATCCGGCGATGCTCGTCATTCTCGGGAGCGCACTCATAACATTCTTGCTGTTGTACGTCGTGCCAGTCTTTGAAACGACCTACTCCGAGGCCAAAGTCGCGCTTCCTGGGGTTACACAGTTGCTGATTTTCGTCGGCGCCTTTGTGAGGAAATATATCCTGATCATCCTTGGCGTCACGGTGGGCGGAGCCGTCTTATTGGTGCAGCTTCGTAAAAACGACGTCATCGCATCGCGCATGGACCGAGCTTTGCTGAAGGCGCCGTTGATAGGACGTTGGCTGCGCGATATTGCCGTCCTGCAGCTGATGGACGCGCTAAACACCCTAATGACCTCCGGCTTCACGCTCGCAGAGGCGCTGCGGCAAACGTCGGAATCAGTCGACAACCGTGCCGTGCGGCGCGGCGTGCGAAACTTGATGTCGGCGGTGCAGCGGGGCGAACGCTTTAGCCGCGAAATCGAGCGATTGAGCGACTTATTCCCCCCGATCGTGAATCAGCTCGTCGTCGTCGGCGAAAGCACGGGGCAACTCACGAAGGCAACCTCCGACATTTGCGAGCACTTGCGCCGCGAGATCGAGCGGAAGACCACGATCATGGTAGGGGCGCTTGAACCCATCCTCACCATCTCGCTGGCATCAGCGATCGCGGTAATCCTGCTCGCGATTTACCTACCCATGTTCGACATGGTGAACGCGGTGGCGAAATGACGAACGCTCGAAGCAAAGTGAACCGGCTCGCGGGCTTCACGCTCACCGAACTGATGGCCGTCGTTGCGATCCTTGCGGTCGTTGCAACCGTCATCGTCACGCGGGCGACGCTAGGCGGATCGACGTCGAAGACGGCCGCATGTAACACGATCAAGGGCGACATCGAAGTTCAGTGTGAGGTTTGGCGGCACAACACGGGAAGCTGGCCTGCCGCCAATCTTTCCGCCATCGGAGCGGACGCGGCCTACTTCCCCACGGGCGTCCCGGCCTGCCCGGTCACCGGCGGAGCTTACACGGTTGACAGCTCCGGGCGGGTCGTCGGCCATAACCACTGACGCCACAACACGTTAAGGATTTCACCCGTCTTTGATTGGTTTTCTTCACAGAGCAGATATTTGACCTAGACTTGCGCAAACGCCCCAAAAGCGGATAGCCACACAACCGGGCTTACAACACACAGCCCCTTCGCAAACTCGCAATTGAGGAGCTCGAACGTCATGTCCAAATCATTTTCGCGTCGTCGGCGGGGATTCTCGCTGCTCGAACTCTTGGCCGTCGTGACGATTCTCGGCGTCATTGCCGCGATCATCGTGCCGCGCGTCACCACGTCCAGCACCACCGCCAAGACCAAAGTTCGTGATCATCATAAGGCCACGATCAACGCCGCGGTCGAGCGTTTCTACATCGATAACAACACCTGGCCGGCCAACGACCTGAGCGACATTGGCGCCAACGTCAACTACTTCCCGGGCGGCATTCCCGCGAATCCTGTCGATGGCTCGTCGTACGCGTTGAATGCGACCACGCATCGCGTCAACTAACTTTCTAACTTTCAATCGCAACAACTGCACGACTTGCGTCTCTAGGAACGCCCTGGCCATGAAACTCGCCTCCCAACGCCGTGGTTTTTCGTTGCTCGAACTCTTGGCCGTCGTCACGATTCTCGGCATCATCGCCGCGATCATCGTGCCGCGCGTGACCGTCTCGAGCACGACCGCAAAGACCAAAGTTCGCGACCACCACAAGGGCACGATCAACGCGGCCGTCGAGCGGTACTACGTCGACACCAATTCGTGGCCCGCGGCCGACTTGAGCGACATCGGCGTCAATGTGAATTACTTTCCCGATGGCATGCCGGTCAACCCCGTGGACGGGTCGGCCTACACCCTGAATGCGACCACGCATCGGGTCAACTAGTTGGGCGCCGCGGCCATGGGCTCAAGACGCGTGAGCGACGATCGCCCGGCTCGCCGACGCCCAACTTCCCGCGCGTTCAGCCTGGTCGAGCTGCTCGCGGTGATCGTGCTGGTGGGATTGCTCGCCTCTGCCGGCGTCATGCGATTCGGCTTTAGCACGGTCGACAATCTCTCCGGCGAAGGATTCGCCCGCAAGCTGGCCCTGGACCTGGTTCAGGCCCGCCGTCGCACAATCGCCACGGGCGACAATCACTACCTGCAGCTCTCGCCTGCGGCTGCCGGCTTTACGTCCTACATGATGTATCGCCGAGCCTCGGGCGGCGACGTCGTGGTCGAGCAAACGCGAACTCGGCCATCGGGCGTCACCGCGTCGGCCACTCACGCGACGCTCGAGTTCGACTTCGACGGAGCGTCTCTCGCCGCATATTCGATTTCAGTGGTCGCGCCCAATCGCACGTGGACGGTTTCGACGGTCATGGCGACCGGAACGGTTCAAACAGCGACGACGCCGTAAAGGGCTGGTGCACCCTGCCTGTGAGCTACGCTTTAGTAGCTTGTTCTGCGCGCAGAGGCTGTTGTGCCTGAATGCGCGCAAATTACGCACGGCAGAGAATCATGGCCAACGCAACGCCCACAGATCGCAACCGCCACACGAGATCGCGCCGCGCGTTCTCGCTGCTGGAGATGATGGCCGCAACGGCCCTCGTTGCGGGCACGCTTGCGCCGGCGCTGTCAGTGATGCGAGACGCCATGGCGCTCAGCCGCGAGGCCGTTCAGCGCCAGCTTGTAGCCAACTACGCAAGTCAGGTTCTGGAGAGCCAGTCGGCCCTGGTCATGCAGAATTGGACGAACGGAACGGTCACGGGCAACTTTACGGCCGACGGCTACGCCACGATCAAGTATTCGGCGGTTAAGAGCGACGCGGTGGTGAGCGGCGGGCTAGTGAATCGGCTCATGAGTATTCGCGTAACTGCCTACGAAGACAAAGACGCTGACTCGGTGGCCGACTCGAACGAAGTGCAAGTGACGATTCGCACCAAAGTGGCCAAGCTCGCGAGTTACACCAATGAGCCCAACTAGCCGCCGCGCGCGATGCGCCTTTACGCTGGTTGAAGTCATCGCCGCCATGGCCATCATGGCGACGTTGACCACGGCAAGCTTCGCCCTTCTGCGCACGACCAATAACGCCTGGCTGCGACACCGAAACGACAGCAATCAGCGTCGCGAGGCCGTCGCGTCGCTGCAGCACATCATGCGTCGGGTGCGACAAGCGACGGCCGTCACGGCCATATCAACAGCCGCCGACGCGTCAGGCGCCCTCACGCTGCAGATGACCGGGAACGCCTCGGCCGTGTGGGATCACAACGCCGGGACGAGCCAGATGCTTTACGGCACGTCGACCGCTACCAATCTGCTGGCGTCGGGCATTACGGCATTCACGGTGGTCGGCCTCAAAGCAGACGGCTCGACGTTGACCACGCAACTTGACCTGATCCACGCCGTGCGCTGCACGATCCAATACACGCTGACGCGGCCCTCGGGCACGAGCACCGAAACACTGTCCTGCACCGCTTGGCTGAGGGCCTGGTAACACCTATGTCTCCGCGAACGCGCCAGAGTCGACGCCGGGCATGCCGCCATCGCCGCGGGGCCGCGCTGATGATCTGCATGTTCATCGTGTTCATCGTGACCATCCTCACGGTGAATGTCTTAGATACGGAGACGCTGGAACTCTCGGCACTGCGAAACACGATCGACTACGACAAGGCCCTGTGCCTGGCCAACGCGGGCGTCCATCACGCCGCGGCGGAATTAGAGGCCGTTTCCACATGGCGCGGAACAGTGAGCGAAGGCAGCTACCCGGCGAACGACACTTACACGGCGACAGCCGTCGATGGATCGAACAACACCGTCGTCATCACGGCCCGCGGAGCCGCGGGCGGGATGATTCGGACGGTCACCGCAACCATCGAACTTTAGGCAACGTAACGGCGCCATAGAAATAGTGGCGGAGCGACATCATGGCAGAACGCCGACAAGCACAAGATCGACGAGCGTCAGCAGAGAGACGCCGTCGCGACAAACGCCGCAAGGGCGATTCGCGGGTCTTTGCCCTCGAGATCACCGGCAGCGAACTACGCATCGCCCAGCTCGAGCGAGCGACGGCCGGCGGACGCGATCAGGCGTCGGCCTGGGTTATGCGCTGGCGCAAGGAAGCCCCGTCGCTCGAATCGCCCGAGGGCCTGGCCGAGCTGACCGCCGCCCTGCGCGAAATGGCCCGGCGGCATTCGATGCACACGGCCGACGTGCGCGTTGTCCTCAGCGGCGAGTTCTGCGTCACCCGCACAGTGCGCGGAACGATCGAAGAAGTACGGGCCGAGTTGCAGCGCCTCGAACAGCGGAGCCGTTTGTACCTGGCGCTGGGCCCCGGCGAGAAGGTGCTGGTCAGCCACACGCGGTTGCTCGACGCGCGCCACGCTCACGCCCTCGCGGCGGCGACCAATCGGGCCACTCTCGAGGCGGTCCAGGCTGCCGCAGAGAACGCCGGCCTCGAACTGACGATGATCGAGCCCGCGTTGTCGGCGCTCACCCGCGCCGTCAGCCGCTTGCCCGACGTGCCCGCTGAGCCGTACTTGCTCGTTCAATTCACCGAGTCGGCGACCGAAATCGCAATCGTGCACGAAGGCCGCCTGTTGCTCGACTACCGCCCGGGCGGCGCCACCAAAGCGCACGAACTGCCCGCGCTGCTCGACAGCCACCTGAACCGCTTGAATCGCCACGTGGCGCGTTATCTCCGCATGTCGCTGCCCGGAATCAAGCACGTGTTTCTGTGCGGAGACGAGGCCGCGCTGCAAACGGCCGCCAAGTCGTTCGGAACAAAGTCTCCGCTGGAGATTCGCTTGGTGCGCCCCGCCGACGTGCAGGCGACTTGGGAACTGAGCAAGGACGCGATCGTCGCGGCTACGGCGCCGGCACTCGGCGGACTTCTGGCCAGTTACCTCGCCGCCGAAGACGTCGACGCCCCGAACTTGATGCAACACATTCTGGAAGGCCGCCAGGAACCGCTGCGACCACGGCTCATCCGCAGCGCGATCCCCGTCGCGGCGACGTTGCTGATCGCGCTTACGCTGGGGGGGGTCAATCAGCAGAAGCTCGGCGAGCTGACCGCGATGCAGGCCGAGCTCGACGGACTTGCCACCTCATCCGCGCGTGCGACGGAGCTCCGTCTGCAGCTCACAGCTGCCCAAGCCAAGCTTGCCGAGCTGGAACTGCTAGCGGGCAAGCTCCCCGCGGGACTGGGAGGCACGGCCGTCCGGCAGCTCGGCGCCTGCATGCCCGGAGACGTGTGGCTGAACCAACTCGCCATCACCGACCGTACGCTCGCCCAGATCCAGGGCGTCAGTTATCTGGAGGCGGGCGTGTACGACTTTGTGCGATGGCTCGAACAGGCCCCTGGGTTTACCGAAGTGGCGCTCAAGCGCACCAGCGCTGCCAGCAGCGCCTCGGGCCCCGCGACCAGCTTCGAACTCGAACTGAACTTGGAAGACTTTGCCGATCAGGCAGAACGGGTGGCGCGCCATGAATAATTCCCTAACCCGCAGATTCTGTGAAAGCCCCTACCGTTGGCTAATCGTTGCGACCGCCACCGCTCTGGTCGCGCTGGCGACCGTTGCGCCCCAGGCCGATGAGTACTTTGACAATAGCAACAGTCGTAACGGCCTGAACGAAGAACTCGATCGTACGCGGCAAACGGCTGCCGCACTTCCGGACTACGAGCGTCGGGCCGCGCTGATTCGCGGCCAGCTTGAAGCCCTAGAAGCGAGAACGGTCGACGACGCCGGCGTCTCGCGGTTTCGGAGCAGGTTGGTAGAGATCGTGCACGAGAGCGGCTGCCAGATTCGCCAGATCGAAGTGGGCTCGCCCACCAGCCGCCCCTGGAGACGAGGAGACGATCCGCTGACGGAGACGCAATCGGCGGGAGGAACTGCAACGCCCTTTTCCCTCGAACGGCGGAGCGTGATGATCGCCGTCGACGGAGCCATGCCGGCGATTCATGACCTTCTCGCCCGACTGGAGCAGGAACATTCGCTGTCGCACCCCCATCGAGTTCAACTGCAGGCCGCCGCGGTTGGCGGCGAAAACGTGATGCTGGAATTGGAGTTGTGGTTGTTTGCGCTGGCACGGACGCCATCGTAGACCGCCCGCGGCCCGCACAAGGGGCGCGATTGCGGCGCGTCAGGCGCGGAGGCCTGACCGAAGGTTGGACGATTCGGAGCGGTGTCATGGAGGACACATGCTCATGACGCACAAGACGCCTCACGAAGGTCGGCGCCCCACGGTTCTCCGTCGGGGCGCTTCGATCGTTGGCACTCTTGTTGCGCTCGTTCTCTGCGTGCTGCCAGGTGCGTTGCACGGGCAAACGCTCCAGCTGGTCGCGCCAAGTCAGACCGACGAGGAGGCTTCACCTCCCGACGCGACTGCAGAAGCCGCAGAAGCCGTGGCCACGCCGACGCCCCCGGCAGAAGTTGCCGAGACGCCGAAGACCTCGCTAGCCGAGGCCCTGACTCGCACGGGCGACGTCACGTTCCGCAACATGTCAATCGAGGCGGCCCTGTTCACCATCGGCGACACCTGGAAAGTCAACATCGTCACGGGCAAGGAAATTCAGGGCACGGTGAACGGCGTCTTTATCCAAGCGCCGCTGCGAGAAATTCTCGACGCCGTGCTGCTAGCCAACGGATACAGCTATCGCGCCGTGGGCGACAGCCTCGTAGTTCAAGCCACCGGTTCGGTCGGCAGCGCCAATCCGCTATTCCAGTCGCTCACGATCCCCATCGTTTACAGCAATCTCACTGAAGTGGTCGAGGGCGCCAAGCTGCTGGTGAGCGAGGGCGGCCAGCTTCAGGCCCTGCCGTCAGCCCGCAGCCTGCTCGTGGTCGACTACGCCGACCGCGTCGAATCGGTCGCCGCGTTCGTCGAGCGGCTCGAAGCCTCCGCGGCCCAGCTCGCCGCGACGCCCGCCAGCGGCGTGGGCGGCCAGCTCCAGGTGTCGTACTTCCGCACGCACTTCATCACCGCCGGCGCCGCTCAGCAGCCGCTGCTCGCGGTGCTCAGCCCGCTCGGCCGCGTCGCCACCATGCCCAAGGAAAACCGGCTGCTGGTGGTCGATTACGCGGCGAACATCGAGATGGCCCGCAAGGTGCTCGAACGGATCGACCGCCCGCGGCCCCAGGTGCGAATCACTGCACTGATTTACGACCTTAGCCTGCAAGACGTCGAGCAGCTCGGCCTCAACTGGGGCAGCGCCGGCAAGGGCAACACGGTCAACGCCGACGGCCAGGCGAATCAGGCCCTTGAGTTCGAGACCACAACGCTCGCGCCGTTCGCGGCCGGCGAGGCGGGCGGCGCGCTGACCGTCCGCAGCCTCACACGCAACTTCGATATCAACGCGGTCGCTGCTGCTCCAGAACGCCAACGACGCTCGCCTCCTGGCGAACCCGAACGTCGTCGTCGAAGACAACGAAATGGCCATGTGGGAAAGCGTCTCCGAAATCCCCTACCAGCAAATCACGCAGTCCGAGCTGGGCGGCCAGATCGGCACCACCGCCTTCAAGAAAGCCGGCATTACGCTCCGTGTACGCCCCACGATCGCGGGCGACGGCACCGTGGATATGATTGTCGAGCCGGAATTCAGCCGCCTCGCCGGGTTCACCCCGGGCGAGAATCAGCCGATCATCGACACCCGCAAGGCGACGACGACCGTCCGCATCACCAACCGCCAAACGCTCGTGCTCAGCGGTCTCCGCCAGCGCAGCGACACCGGCGAGTTCAACGGCATCCCGTTCCTCAAGGACGTGAAGTTTGTCGGCCCGTTGTTCCGTTCCCGCGACACGAATGTGCGCGAGAGCGAGCTCATCGTGTTTCTCATGCCGGAAATCATCGGCTACGACGAAGACCCCACGATGCGCGAGGCCGCGGCGCTCGAGACCATCAACTGCCGTCTCGACGCGATTCCGGTCGCCGAGGGCTGCGGCGGCGGCTGCGGCCTCGATGGGTGCACGCAGAACGACCTAACCCCGCTGCCGCCCATCGACGACGGCAGCCTGATGCCCCCGGGCGTAGCGCCGGTCGACGAAGCCCTGCCGCCCCCGATGCCGCCGCACGCGAACGCCGAACCGACGACCATGCGGCCGGCGTTCGAGGCTCGCTACCGGGCGGTGAATGGCACCACTCTGCGCCGCCAGCCGCAGACCACGCCGCCTCCCAAGCCGTCGACCTGGCAGCGAATGTTCGGGTCGTAACGGTTAGCGCATCAGTCGCCGGCCCCCGGTCCGCGTTCCCCGCAACCTACACTTGCCGGGGAAACTCTCGCTACACAGCGGCTCGCTTGGGAACCACGACGTGACATCGCGCAACCGACTTTGGATCGCATGCGGAACGCTCCTTGGAGCCACGACGTTCAACGGTTGCGCCGATACCGAAGTCGCGGCGCCGGCGAGCGGCGCGGCAGTGGCGGACATTACGCCCGTCGTCGACGCGGATCACCCCAACGCCTCGAACTCTGCGGACGAAGCGACCACCATCGTCGCTGCGAACGAACCTGCAGCGGCAGCCGCGCCCGAAGATGCCATCGCCTCCGTGGCGGCCGCCCCAGCCAACGAGTATGAGCCCCCCTTCCCCGACCGCGTCGACCTGTTCGTCGCGCCCAAGCGGCAGGGCGCCGCGAGCGGCGGTCAGGATTCCACAGATCGGGCCGTTGAACTCATGGGGTTCATTCGCGTCGACCGTTCGCGCGCCATCCTCTCGATCAACGGCGAGACGAACGCCCTGGCCGAGGGCGAGAGCTCGGGCGGCATCGAAGTGATCTCCGTGCAGCCGCCCAGCGTTGTGCTCCGCCGCGGCCGTCAGCGGTGGCAGGCGACCATCGAGTAACAGCGGGCGCTACGTGGATTTCTCGTCCACGTCCCACGGACTGCTCGGCTTGGGCTCCGGCGCCGGGTGCAGCAGCGCCTCCTCCTCGACAATGCGCACCGGCAGCGCCACGCGATAGCGACGCAGCTCCGCGGCGACTGCCCGCATATTGAGGAGCAGCATCGCCACGGCAAAACCAGGAACCACCAAGATCAGCACATGCGCCTGAACCGCGCCCCTGCCATGGCTCATAAGTTCGATAGTCGTCCAGAACGGATTCGTGATCTGCAGTAGCGTGTATCCGCCGCCTTGCAAGGCGCGCGATGCCATCTTAATCGTGATTGGAATTCCAACCCCGCCAAGGATCAACAGCACGTGAATCAAGAATCCGGCGGTCAGCGACACGAACATGAACCGCCGCAGCGCACTAATCAGCAGTCTGCCGGCCCCCAGATAGGCGACAACATACGCCCAGATGAGCACGACGGCGAAAACAGCTTCCGTCAAGCGCGCCGGGGCGAAGATTGAGTCCGCGATCGCGATCACGCATAAGCAAAACAGCGCTACCGTCGAAAGATTGGTGATCGCGAACATCAGCCCCGACGCGGGGCCCGGATTGAAAAAGCTAAGAAAGGTGCGCCCTAGCGTCGACTGCGGCAGCGAGCGCTGAACCCGGCGCGACAAGTGCGGCCATTCGGCGGTCATCAGCGCGCCCATGATGAGCCAGTAGAAACCTGAAAACATCGCACAAACCACGGCCCAATCGTGTAAATGGTCCCATTCTTGCGGAAGCGCATAGACGAAGCCCGCGAATCCGCCTACGAAGCACGCCTGCTGGGCCATCATCCAACGCCGCACCGGAGTCGATCGGTTTTCGCTGGCAAAGGAAATCTGAGCGGACGCCGCCGCGTGCAACAGGCCAAACGTCGTCACGTAGATCACCGCCACGATGCAGAGCAGGCCCCACAATTCCGCGTCGCGCGA
>JANOIK010000823.1:0-1780 GCA_031407585.1 Planctomycetota bacterium
GGAAATTCGCCGCATTCCGTCGGACTGCCGCGCGACGGTGGGCGAGTGCAGCAATCCGGACAACTTTGGCATCGTGCTGGGCAAGGCGGGACGCAAGCGGTGGATGGGTCGTCGGCCGCACGTTCGCGGTACGGCGATGAATCCGATCGACCATCCGCACGGCGGCGGCGAAGGCCGCACCAAGGGCGGCCGGCATCCGGTGAGCCCGACCGGCAAGAGCGCCAAGGGCGGCATGACGCGCAATCGGCGCAAGCCCTCGAACAAAGCCATCGTTCGTCGTCGCCGCAGCCGGCGTTACGGCGTGCAAAAATTGGCGACCAAGAAGTAAGAAAACTGAGAGCTTGAAATGGGACGCAGTACTAAAAAAGGCCCGTACGTCGACCGCAACGTCTACGAGAAGGTCGAGCGGCAGAACAGCATCGGCCGCAAGGATCCGATCACCACGTGGGCGCGGGCCTGCACGATCATCCCGGAGTTCGTGGGCCATACGTTCATGGTTCACAACGGCAAGCAGCACTTGAAGGTGTTTGTGACCGAAGACATGGTCGGGCATCGGCTGGGCGAGTTTTCGCCGACTCGCAATTTCCGCGGGCACGGCGGCAAGACCAAGGCGGCCCCGAAATAGCGAGTAGTCGCAGCAATTGGTCGTAGGCGAGGAGCCGCAAACTATGGCATACAGCGCAGTTCACCATCACGCTCAGATTTCCGCCCGCAAGGTGCGGCCGCTGGCCAATTTGATTCGCGGCAAGCGCGTGGACGAGGCGTTGTCGATCTTGAAATACCAACCGCAGCGCGGTGCGCGGCTGTTGGAGAAGGTGCTGAAGAGCGCCCTGGGTAACGCCGACGATCGCCGAGCGCCGAATCTCGCGGGTTTGCGAGTGACTGACGCCCGCATCGACGGCGGACCGGCGTTCAAGCGCGTCCGCCCCGGCGCCCGCGGCATGGCCCACGTCATCCGCCGGCGGATGTCGCACATCAAAGTTTCAATCGAGTAAGGACGTTCTCGCGCGTGGCCAACGCTCACGCGGGAGTTTGAGAACCTGAGACCAATATTATGGGCCAAAAAGTCAATCCCATCGGCTTCCGCACCGGCATCATGATGGGCTGGAAGAGCCGCTGGTACGCGTCGAAGAAGGAATTCGCGGATCTTCTGATCGAAGATTTTAAAATCCGCAAGTTCGTTCACACGAAGTACAAGTTCGCCGGCATCCCGAAGGTCGAGATCGAGCGCACCCGCGACGAGGTGAAGGTGATCCTTCACGCCGCGCGGCCGGGCGTGATCATTGGCCGCAAGGGTCAGGAAGTGGAGCAGCTGCAGGACGAACTGCAAGCGCTCGTCGGTCGGCGAATCAACATCAAGATTGAAGAAGTTGGCCGGCCCGAACTGCAAGCGCAGTTGGTGGCCGAGGACATCGGCGAGCAGTTGGCGAAGCGCTCCAGCTTCCGTCGCACGATGAAGCGGTCGGTGGAGCAAACGATGGAGGCCGGGGCCAAGGGCATCAAGGTGCAATTGGCTGGCCGGTTGGGCGGGAGCGAAATGGCTCGCCGCGAGAAGCAAGTGGCCGGGTCGATTCCGCTCAGCACCTTGCGAGCGAAGATCGACTACGGGATTACGGAGGCCATGACCGCTCAGGGTCATATTGGCATCCAGGTGTGGATCAACCAAGGCATGTTTGAGGACGAGACCGATGGCGCTGATGCCCAAGAGGGTCAAGCACAGAAAAAGCCAAAGAGGGCGTATAAGAGGTAACGCTACGCGTTGCAATCGCGTCGCCTTTGG
>JANOIK010000879.1:0-2216 GCA_031407585.1 Planctomycetota bacterium
TTTGCCGCCGTAATTGCCGGCGCCGATCGCCAGCACGCCTTCGCCCGCGGCGGCGTGGATGGCCGCCTTCATTGCCGCGGCGACGGCCGGTTCGTCGACCCCGTTGATCACGATTTCGTACGCACACTGGGCGCCTTCGACCAACTCCGACTCCACGCGGCCGCGCAAAGTCGGGCAGAACGCCTCATTGGTCGACGCCCGCAGCGCCTTGTACTTCGAGCCCACCTTGCTCCCGCTGCGCACCACCCCGCCGGGGAAGGGGGTAATGATCCCCGCCATGTCGGCCACCGCATCGACGGCCCGCCGCGCCGCGGTGAGCGTCTCCGCCTGCGAGGCGCCTTGCAGAATGATGTTCCCCCCGGCGATTCCCTTGCCGGTTCCGAGCCGCTCCTCGACGAGGAACTCCCCATCCATCACCGGGATTCGCCAGTAACGCCGCTCGCCCAAAACCTTACTTTTCTGAAAGCCGTCGCCAAAGAATCGCAGCCGCCGGCCGAGTGGCACGAACTCCGCCGCGTCGGGCAGGCCGTCGAACGCCGCGGTTGTGGGGCACGTGAGCAGGCACTGCCCCACGCGATTCGGCGCCGCCGCGGCGAGCGCGTCGACCGAGAAGCCGAACAGCAGCACGGCGGCGCCGACGCGGCCGTCGGGCGTCTCATCGCCGCCGAGCATGCGCTCGACGTCCACTTCCGCGTCGCACCCGATCACACTCGAGCCGTAGCCGCATAATTCGCGCAGGGCGCAGTCGAGCCAATGCGCATCGGCCGCGGTAACCACCAGCCGCGCGAAGCGCATGCGAAACGCCTCGGCGAACGTGTCGAGAATGAGCGTGGGGCCGATGTGCATGCGAGCCATCATCCTCGCATGCACACGGCCCAGCAAGTGGAATCGCGTCGGCCCGCGAGCCGATCAGCGGCCGTCCCCGGTCTCACCGGACTGTTGAGCGTGAACATTACCCGTGGCGGGAGGGCCGACGTAGTCGAAACCTCCGTTCAGCGCCGAGCCGCTGTGGAAGTTTGGCGCCGGCTCGGTTTGCACCTCAAGATCGCGGAGCGTTTCGAGCACCTGCCGGACGACGCTCGGGTAATGCCGCACGATCACCCGCGTGGGCAGGACCTTGATAAATGCATCCTCGGGCATCTCGCCTTCCTTGGGAGTCCATGGGACAGACTTCTTAATCGCGTCCTCGATTTCACTCCGCACCGCCGGGTCGCGGGCGAGCGAGCTGTCGTAAACGCGAACCCCTCGCGTGATCAGCGTCGTGTCATCGGATTGCGCCGCGTCCGCCAGCACGGCCTCGCGCGTACGACGCAGGTCCGCAAAAAGCTTCTCGATTTTCTCGTGCACGCGCCGCGTTTGTGTGATCACAAGCATGCTCTCGCCGAACGGCTGAATCTCGCCTTCGCCCGTTCCGTTTTCTTGCCACGATTCGGATTCGATAGTGGCGGCGACGAGATCAATCAGCGAATTGAAAGGCGCGCGCGCGCCGCCCGATCCGATGCGTCCGCTCATGGCGCGGTCGATGGGATCGGTGTTTCGCAGATTGTCAATGCGATAGACGCGCGCTTCAAGCCGGGTCGACGCTTCGTCCTCGGTGGTAATTAACAGCACCTCGTTGTCGATAATGTAAGTGACGTCATCCACATTCCGGAGCATGAGCTCGAGCGCCGACCGCAGCGTGATGTCGCCCAGCGACGTCGTAATCTCGACGTCGGGACTTTGAGCGACGGCTTCCAGAGCGGTGTGGTCGAACACAATGGGGATGCCATACTCCGACGAAATCGCATCCATAATGACATTCAGCGGCGTTTCTACGAAATCGAGGGGCGAGAGCAGCTTGTGATGGAGCGCCGCCTCGATGCGCTGCTCGGCCTCCGCCCGCGCGGACTCGCCGCTCGATTCCTGGGCGTAGAGTCGCCCCGCGGCGATGACCAAAACAAGCGCCCCGCCGATTGCCCATTTGCACTGGCCCATGACTTGCCTCCTCGACTCGCGCGTGCGCGAGCCGCAGAAAAGAGAAACCCCCACCGCGGCGACGGTTCCGGACGTCGCACTCGCGATGCGCCGGCAATGTACCGCGGAAGGGTTGGGCAAGTCAAAACAGAAGCGAGTTTGCGGGGATTTAACGCGTTGATGCCAGGGTGGCACGCCCAAGGTCCGCCGCGGGGCGTGGTCGGACGCCGATGCAAGCGGTTGTGCCACCACGCCCCGCGCGG
>JANOIK010000970.1:0-2621 GCA_031407585.1 Planctomycetota bacterium
CTGGCTCGCCGTGCGACCCAACGTGCGTCCTCCGGTGGTGAGCTGCCGCACCTCGTCGACCAGCCCGCGAGCGAGCATCTCCTCGACCCGCGCGTTGATCCGCCGATGCTGCTCCTCGCGCGGCCGGCGCAGCACGAACACGCGCCGCTCGTGCGCGGGTCGGCCTTCGTCGAACTCGAGCTGCTGGTGGCTGATCGGCTGGCCCGTGGCGCGGTAGACCTCGAGCGCCCGGATAAGCCGTCGCGTATCGTTGGGATGAATCGCGGACGCCGCGAGCGGGTCGATCTGCTCCAGATGGGCGTGCAGCGCCGCGCTGCCGACCTCTTCGACTTCGCGTTCGATCTCCTGCCGCAGCGCCCAGTTCGCCGGCGGGCCCTCGAACAGGCCGCGTAGCAGGGCCTTGAGATACAGCGGCGTCCCGCCGACGAAGAGCACCTCCCGTCCGCGGCCGCGAATTTCCGCCACCTTGGCGTGGGCCGCGTCGAGATACTGCGCGACGCTGAAGTCCTCGTCGGGCTCGACGATGTCGATGAGGTGGTGCGGCACGCTGGCCCGCTCCTCGGGCGACGGCTTCGCCGTGCCGATGTCCATGCCGCGGTAGATGGCCATGGAGTCGAGCGAAATGATCTCGGCGCCGAGGGAGCGCGCCAGCGCAATCCCGACGGCCGTTTTGCCTGAAGCGGTCGCCCCGGTGAGAAACCAGCAATCTGCCGCGGGTAAGTCCTGCCCCACCGTCGCCTCATGTTTGCGAGCCAATTGCCACGCGCCGCGCGGCTGCCTAAACTACGGGATTACGCATTTCCCGCCGACTGATTGTGGGCGTGCCACCCCGATAACTCAACCGTCATGCGACCGCTCGATCAACTCGAACAGACGATTGCCGAGCGGCAAGCGGCCGCGGCGAGGGAGTCGTCGTACACGGCCAAGCTGCTCGCTGCGGGCGTCGCGAAGATCGGGTCGAAGATCACCGAAGAAGCGGCCGAGATCGTCGAGGCGGCCGGCGAGCCCGGCGAAGAGGGCCGGCAGCACACGATCCGCGAGGCGGCCGACGTGATTTACCACCTGATGGTGATGCTGCGGGCCCGCGAAATTCCGCTGGCGGAAGTCGAAAGCGAACTCGCTCGGCGGTTTAACATGTCTGGCTTGGAAGAGAAGGCGTCTCGCTTGGCTCATTAGGGATTAACCGCCAAGGACGCCAAGTACGCCAAGGTAAGAAAAAACAAGGTTACCACGACGACACGACGAAGAAGAGCAGGGGAAGAGGAACCGCTGATGAACGCTGATAGGATCAGTCAAAGAGATTTAACCTGCGTTCATCTGCGGTTAATTTGCTTTGGTCTTTCAGGCCGTCGTGGTAACTAGCATTGAATGATATTTCTCCGACCTTGGCGTCCTTGGCGTCCTTGGCGGTTCAGCTCTCCCCCGCTAACGACAAATCTCGTGGCCGAAAACCTCCGCATCGGCGTTCCTAGCAAGGGGCGCCTCTCTGAAATCTCTAGTGAGCTGCTCGCCGAGGCGGGGCTCAGCTTCCGCCGGCAGGAGCGCAGCCTGTTCGCGCGGGTGCGCGACATGCCGATCGACGTCACGTTTCTTCGTACGGACGATATTCCTGTCCTCTGTGCCGAGGGTGCCATTGATCTTGGCATCACCGGCAGCGATTTGGTCGCCGAGAGCGGCGCCACCGTCGTCACGCGGCTGAACCTGGGCGTGGGCTCGTGCCGCCTCGCGATGTGCATCCCGGTCGACAGCGAAGTGAAGCGGCCTGTCGACCTCGATGGCAAGCGCGTGGCCACAAGCTTCCCGCACGTCACCACCGCGTTTCTCGCCAAGCACAAGGCTGAGCCGCATATCGTACACCTCACGGGTTCGGTCGAAGTGATGATTGCCCTGGGCGTTGCCGACGCGATTGTCGACCTCGTGGAAACCGGCAGCACGCTGGCCGCCAATCGCCTGCAAGTGCTCGCCGAGATTGGCCGCTACGAGACGGTGCTCATCCAGAACCCCGCGACGCCGCACGGCCACATCGCCGATCGCGTGACGCGCCGACTCGAGGGCGTGGTGATCGCCCGAGCGTGGTCGCTGCTGGAGTACAACGTGCCGGACGGTAAGCTTGCCGACGCCGAGCAGATCACTCCGGGTTACAACTCGCCGACGGTCAATCGGCTCGAGCAAGCCGGCTGGTGCAGCGTGCGGGCGATGGTGAAGCGGAGCGACGTGATCCAGATCATGGAGCAACTCGAGCAGCTTGGCGCCACCGCGATCCTGGAAACGGCGATCAGCAACTGCCGGCTCTAAACGTAAAGCCGCGAATGGCATTCGCGGTCCGGCGCCAGCATCGCCAGCACCCACGCCGCTTGCGGCTTAACCCCGCCCCGGCGTAAACTCCGCGGCCTTTCTGCGCCCCCTCCTCGCCCCGGTTCGAGCCCCGCCTCGTCATGCGCCCACACGCGCTCATCGCCGTGCTTCTCGCGTCCGCCGTGCTCGTCGGCTGCAGCCCCGTCACGAAAATGCTCGTGCCCTCGAACGTGCGCAACTGGGAGCCCGATCAGGCGGTTCTTCCTTACGCCGAGTTTCGCGGCGGACAGATGGTCGTACACAATGTGCGCGACTGCCGTTACCTG
>JANOIK010000980.1:0-1658 GCA_031407585.1 Planctomycetota bacterium
GAGACGACGCACGGCGTGCTGCGCGAGCACGAGCCCGTGCGACTGAAGCTGCGGGCGATCGTGCCGCTGGCCGACGCCGATGGCAGACCGACCGCGGCGGCGGACCCGAAGTTTGCCCCCGAGCTGCCAGGCGTGACCGACGCAGACACGATTGATTCGTGGGAGCTGCCGTTCGAACTGGTCGAGGAGGTCCGCGACGAGGACGAGACGTATTGGCAGGACCACCGTACGACGCCGAAGGCGTTTGTCTCGTTTGCGCTGGCGAAACGATTGTGGGCGACGCGCTGGGGGACCGAGAGCGTGCTGCGTCTGCCCGCGAACGGCGAACGGAATGCCGCCGCCGTGGCCGAGATGCTTAGCGAGAAGCTCGAACCCGCTGAGATGGGGATGACGCTGCTGCCGGTGAAGCAGCAGGCGCTCGCAGCCGCATCCGGGACCACCCCGTTCGACGGCCTCTTCCTAGGGTTCAGCTTTTTTCTTATGGCGTCGGCCGTGATGCTCACCGCCCTGCTCTTCCGGCTCGGCGTCGAGCAGCGCGTGCGCGAAGTCGGCTTGCTGCTGGCGACGGGTTGGTCGCCGCGACGGTTGCGGCGCGTGCTGCTGACCGAAGCGACAATCGTTGCGCTGGGCGGCGCGGCAATCGGCGCCGCGGCCGGCGTGGCGTATGCCGCGGTGATGGTGCATGGACTCAACACGTGGTGGGTCGACGCCACGACCGAGCCGTTTCTCGAGCTACACGTGACGCCCCGAAGCCTCGCCATTGGTCTAGTCGCTGGCCTCGCAGTCGCCCTAGCGACGATCTGGTGGTCCCTGCGACGATTCGCCCAGCTGGCGCCGCGGCAATTGCTCGCGGGCGATCACCAACCGCCGCTCGCGATTCGGCAGGCGTCCCGCTGGTCCAGCGTGTATCTTCCCATCGGCTGCCTCGTCACGGCCGGCGCCTTGGGCGTGGCCGCGATCTGGTGGGAAGGTGAAGCTCAGGCCGGCGCGTTCTTCGGCGGCGGCGCGCTCGCACTCATCGGCATCCTCGCGGCCGTGCGCGGACGACTGCTCGACGCCGCGTCAAAACCGCCAACTTCGCTCGCGCTCTCGGGCCTCGCGGCTCGCAACATTCGCCGCAATCCGAGCCGCACCATGCTGTCGCTGGCGCTAGCCGCCACGGCGAGCTTTCTCATCGTGGCGCTGAGCGCGTTCCGCCTCGCGCCAACCGAGCGCGGCACCGGCGGCTTCGCACTGCTCGCCACGGCCGACCTGCCGCTGCACTACGATCTCAACACGCCCGCGGGGCGCGACCAGTTAGGATTTGCGGACGACGATAGCGAGCGGCTGGCCGACTCGACGGTGATTAGCTTCCGCGTGCAGGACGGCGAGGACGCGAGTTGTCTCAATCTTTATCAAACGACTCAGCCGCGCGTGCTGGGATCGCCGCCGACGCTCGGCGAGCGAAGCGAGTTTCAATGGGCGATGGCGGATGAGTCGGTGGTTGTACCCGGGGCGCCCCCCTCCCCGTCGCTTCGCGAATGGTACCACCTGCGCACGGGCGACTTCGGGTCGCCCGTGCTCGGTGCTCCCATCCCCTCCAAGGGGAGGGAGCCGGAGAATCAGTAAGTCAGCTCGCTCCCTTTGCGCTCGCGACCGGACGCTAGCGCGTTGCGCTG
>JANOIK010001020.1:0-6584 GCA_031407585.1 Planctomycetota bacterium
GGGTGAATTTCATGCAGCCCTATCGGTGCAAGAACGTGTTGATCGAAGGCGTGCACATCGTTGGCTCGCCGATGCAGTCGTCCCCCGTGTCGAACGTGCAGTTCTCGATGAGCACGCCGTTGCACGACTCCGGATTGCACCCGTCGTTGTTCGGCCCATGGCTGTCGATCGTCACGCCGCGCACGGTCACGTTGTTGCACAACACGGGATTGATCTCCCACATCGGCGAGCCAACGATGTGCACGCCTTCGATCAACACGTTCTTGCACCGATAGGGCTGCATGAAATTCACCCGCAGGTGAAAGCCCTCGCCGAACTTGCGCTCGGCGGGCGGGACGCCGTCGTCGGCCATCTTGATGAGTTTGCCCGCGTCGCCGTCGCTGCCGCCCGTCTTCCATCCCCACCAGTTGTCGTTCGACGCCTGCCCGTCGAGCGTCCCCTTGCCCGTGATCGCGATGTTTTCCTGGTCGAGGGCGTAGATCAGCGGCGAGTAGTTCATCACCTCCGTCCCCTCAAACCGCGCGAGCACCAGCGGCAGGTAGTCGCTGAACTTCGTGCTGAACATCACGTGCGCGTCCTCGGACACGTGAAAGTTGACATTGCTCTTGAGATGGATGGGCCCCGCCACGAGCCACTTGCCCTTCGGCACGACGACGCGCCCGCCGCCGGCGTCGTGGCACGCCGTGATCGCCTTCTCGATCGCCGCGCGGCAATCGGCCTCGCCGCCTTCGGTGGCGCCGAAGTCGGTGATCGCGAAGTCGCGTTCCGCAAACGTCGGCGGCTTGATGTTCGCGAGAATCACGTCGAGCATCTCCCACGGCGGCGACGCGGGCGCCTCCTGAGCGCGGCCCGCGTCCGCCATCGAGACGAGTGCCAGCACCGCGGCGCCCATGGCCGCAGCCAGCCGTGCGAAGCCCATGTTGAAAATGCTCGAAGACATATCGTTTGCCTCAAAAAAATTTGGGGATCGCGTCCGCCGAAACCGCCAGAAAAACGCAAGAAACGCATTCCTTGGGCGGCTGCTGTGCGAGCCGCGGATCCGCTCCAAGGAACAAAAAACGTCGAGAAAAGCAGGCTCATCGACGCCTCTGTGATTTTCATCGGGCCGGATGTTTGCAGGAAAGGGTGCTTTCTTGCAATAATGGGGCGAAAACCCGCATCGTTTTTGCGGCTCTTCCTCCACGACGGTTCGGACGCTCCCATGCTGACCAAACGAGTCAAGGAAATCGCGCTCGCGTTCCCCCGCGGCGCCCACCAGGAAGTCTTCATCGAAGGCGTGCTCCGCTACGCTGCCGACCAGCAGTGCAACTGGTCCTACATCACCGCGCCCGAGTCGCTCTCGCTCTCCGTGCTCGACCTCGTCGGCTGGCCCGGCGATGGCATCCTCGCGGCGCTCAACACCGCGCAAGAGGCAACGTGCGCGGCCTCGCTCTCGCTGCCAGTCGTCAACATCTCGAGCGCGCTGCCGCGCTCCCCGGTGCCGCGATCGATCGTCGACAACCGCGCCATCGGCGGACTCTCGGCCGATCACCTCGTCGGCAAAGGGTTTCAAGATTACGCCTTCTACGGGCTGAGCGACGTCCAGTACTCCAAAGATCGCCAATCCGGATTCGAAGAACGTCTTTCGCAAGCCGGCTATCGCTGCGAGGAGTTTCTCTCAAAGCCCACGTTCGGACTTGGCGGAAACTTGTGGCTGCTGCAGCACCGTGCGCTCGCCCAGTGGCTCACCAGTCTGCCGATGCCCTGCGGCCTCTTCGCCGTCTCCGACTACCGCGCGCGGCAAGCGCTCGACGCCTGCCGCCAAATCGGCCTGCAAGTGCCCGAGCAAATCGCGGTGATCGGCGTCGACAACGAGCAGGTCATCTGCGAGCACGCCTACCCGCGCCTCACGAGCGTCGCGCGGAACGATCAGCTCGAAGGCTACCGCGCCGCCGCCATGCTCGACCGGCTGCTCAACGGCAAACGCGTGTCGCTCGAAGAACGGCCGATCCCGCCGCTGCAGGTCGTCGAGCGCGAATCGACGGCCACGTTCGCGGTGTCCGACCCGCGGCTTCGCGACGCGCTGGCGTTCCTCCACCAGCACATCGAGAAGCCGATCACGATCGACCAGATCACCGAGCATGCCGGCGTCTCGCGCCGCTGGTTGGAGTACGCCTTCCGCGACGTGCTCGGCGAGACGCCTTACCAGTATCTGCGGCGACAGCGCTTGGCGCTCGCCCGTCGGCTGCTCGCGGAAGAGCCTGCGTCCAAGGTTTACAGCGTGGCGCAGCAGGCCGGCTTCTCATCGGCCAAGCAACTCGCCATCGCCTTCCAACAAGACTTCGGCATGAGCCCGCGCGAGTACCGCAAGAGCACGCAGTCGTAGCGGCGATTGCCGCGACCCTATCGTCGGGCCGCTTGCGCCGCGAACAGGGCGGCCAGCAGTTTCATGTCGTACTTGGCGCCTCGCGCCTCAAGCCAGGGCAGGATCTCGGCGAGCGGGATCTCGTGCAGGTTGATGCGCTCGCCCTCAACCCCGCCCCCCGCGCCTTCGCGGCGCAACCCTTCGGCGAGGAACATCACGATTTTTTCGTCCGTCAGCCCGGGCGACGAGTACGCCACGCACAGCTCGGTCCACCGCTCGGCGGCGTAGCCGGTCTCCTCGAGGAGCTCACGCCGCGCAGCCGCCTCAAGTTCTTCGTTTACAGCGCCCGGTACATCGCCCGCTAACCCGGCGGGCAGTTCGATCACCATGCCGCCCACCGGCGGGCGCTCCTGCTCGACCAGTACGACGCGCCCCGCGTCGGTAATCGCCACGACCCCCACAGCCGGCTTGCCCGTGTTTCGAGTGGCATACTCCCACCCATCACGCACGGCCATCGAAAGATGGCGACCCTTCCAGGCGATTGTCGAGGGGAATTGGGCCACCGCTGTCACCGCACTGGTTAAGTATGTGTATTATGCAGTGGGCGCCGCGTCACCCGGCGGCGCAACGACTACGTTTGCAGCGTCGAGTTCATTGGGCGTCCGTTTATCACGTGCGGCCCTGACCTCGCTCCGGTAACGGAAGACTGCGTAAAGGAAAACGGCGGCCGTCACACCCGCTTCGAGGCCCAAAAACCAACCCTCTTGTCGCGGCTTGATTCCCAAAAAATCATTGACCACGGTGTAGCACGCGACGTTCATCACCAGGATGGCCACAATGACGATCAGCGCATACCCGGCCTGCGTATCGAACTTCCACTTGCGCTGCCGCCGAATATCGTTTGCTGGCAGCGTCTCGTCGACCGGCAGCGAGAGCGTCGTCTTCTCTTCGACGTAAACGAGTCTTAAGTAAGCGAGCATGCCGCACCATGTCGAGCAAACGACGCCCATGCAGTACAGCAATGCCGCAGCCTGTCGGCCTTCTTTGGTCATGACTTCTGGCGCCCCGGCGCCATCAGCTGCCGGGGCCGGGGACGGAGCGCTCGGATCCCGCTCTCGGTGAAATGCACTAAGCGTTTGAAGCAGACTGAACGCGAGCAACGCCGCCGAGGTGACGACGGCGAACATATCATGCTGACACATGTCAATCGTGCGAAGCTCGTGCTTGACGAGAATTGACTGACGCGCCGGGGGCATTTGGCCTTCCCACGCGGAGACGATCGCGCCAGCGTCTCTCACCGCTTGCCGGTGGATTTTGGCGCGGAAATAGACGGCAATCGCGCCAATCACCGCGGCAAACGCCGTCACCCCGGCGCCGAGGAGCATCCATGTTTCCACGCCGACGCACTTCTTCGCGGCAAGCGCTGCCAGGCACGCAACGGAGATGCTCGCGGAGAAGGCAGTGATGAGGACATTCTGCGTCGACAAACCCCAGCGATTAAACTTGCCGGCCTTGTTGTAAGCAGTCGGATCTTTGCTAGGAAACTTTAGGGCCGCGAAGCAAATTCCGTGGCGAACCATGGCGTAGTGAATGTGGACCAGGCGCACCGCGCAGACGATTCCCAAAATCGCCATCAACACAAGCGGAACCACAAACGGCCCCACCAAGACGGCCTCGATGGGAGCATCGTTGGCAACGGTCCTGTCGATATACAGCGTGGTGATCGCGAACACCGTCGAAAACATCGCGATGATCAAACGCCGCCGTGCGACGGCTTCGTTGATGCAATCACTGTGGTGCTGCAGAGTCTGTGCCCAGAATTCCGCGTCTCGAGTCATAACAATCGTCCTGCGAGCCGGAAGAGGGAGACCGCGCGCCGACGCATCGCGAACTCGGCGCTGGCAGCAGAGAATACCGCCCAAGGGATAGCTTTTCCAGGTATTCGCCAAAAAAACTCTCGGCGATTTGCGAACGTTCGTCGCGCGCAACGGGTCAATCAGCCCGCCGAAAGCGCTCGCAGATGGCGGGCGAAATGGTCGCGGAGGATCTCGGCGTACTCGGCGGGATGCGATTCGAGCATCAGCCGCACCGCGGGGCCGAGCTTCGCGTCCGTCACCACCGAACCGAACGTGCAGTGCAGTATCTGCCGCCCGGGCGCCGTGAAACCGCGGCCCGCGGGGACGTCTTGCCAGCGCTCGAGATAGAGTTGCTCGAGTCGCACCGGATCGCGGACGTCGGCCGGCGCGGGCACGCCGGCGAGCGTGGCCGAAACGTGGTACGTGGCCTTGTCGCGGTCGTAACAGCCGCGGGAGAACTCCACGATCTGCCGGAACAGGGCCTGGTCGTGGTGCGCCGCGACGCGAAGCGCTTCGAGGTAGCTGGTTCCCGCCGTCTTCACGTGAAAGCCGCCCTCGGTCACGCGGGCGAGCACCGGGTACATCGACAGCTTGTCGGAGCCCGAGTGGAGCGAGATCTTGTACGGCCCCAACTCGCGAGCGATCGCCGCATGGACCTTCATCGTCGCTTCCAACTCGGCGAGGTCGCCCTTGTAGTCGACGCCCTTCTCGAAGTCGCCCACAAACCGGGGCGCCAGGCTGATAATCGTCACGCCCGCTTTGCGAAGCTGGTCGGCAATGATGTAGTGCTCCGCGGGAGTCGTCGGCTCGGCCGTCTCGTCGACGCTCAGCTCGATCTCGTACGGGCGACCCACGCGCTTCGACTCGTCGGCCACGCTACCGGCAAGCGCGATCGCCTTCTTGATCGCCTTGCCGTACTTCACCGCGGCCCGCTCGACCGTCGGCTGGTCGAACTGGATCGAGCCCCCGCCGAGCTTCACGGTGCGGCCCTGGTACTCGCCTACCCACGGGGCAAAGTCGCGCACGGCGGCGAACTTGGCGGCCAGCGTGGCGGCGTCGTAACCGTCGGCTTGCTGGTCGACGTCGTCGGACGGGTCGAGCGTGAAAAACACGAACCCCGCATCGGTCGTGTAGCGAATGTCTTCGGGCGTCTTGAGATGATCGGCGTCGGCGCCCCACGGCTCAGCGAACTTCAGCGAAGCGAGCGCATCGGTGGCGGCCTGCATCACGCCTGTCGGCGTGCGCTGGGTGCGCGTCATCTCGCGGATGGACTGCTGGGCGAAGATGCCGCGAATCGACCCGCCCGCGTCCCGCAGAGCCGCCACGTGTCCGGGCGTCGCGAGTCCGAGACGATCGCCAAAGCCGAACGTCGCCGCCATGCCCAGGACGGTGGGCGCTAAACCATGATTCATGCCGAGGGAGTCCCGAGGAAGTTCGCGAAGTTCTCGTGAAAGAGCCGTCGCACGTCGCGACGGATTTCTTCCTCGACTGGCTGCCACCCGGTGGCGGCGAGGTCGATGTACTTGTCCACGAGCACGCGTGCGATGATCTCCCGGCTATGATCCCACTTGTAAATGAGTTGGTCTAGGACCCGCGCGTCGGAATGCTGCGGAATGTAGCTGACGCCCAGCAATTCCGTGCGCATTCGGGTCAATTCTTCGATTAATGACGGGTTATTGAGGAACCACCAGCAGCCGAAGATCATCAGGTTGCCGAATTTCCGCGCCGCCACAGTCAGCTCGTGCTGGTTCTCGCGGGCGAGCATCGTGCAGAGGAAGCGGTTGTCCGGGAAGTCGTTGCACATGCGGACGACGCTGGAAACGTCGGCCAGGCCCACCATGTCGCCGCCGTCGTGCAGGGCCGGATTCACGCGCAGCTTCGACCCGATCATCATCGCAAACGGCAGGTCGCGCTCGGCGAGCACCGGCAGGATGATGCGGCGCAGCACGGCGCTGCTCGTGCGATTGTCGTCCGTTCCGTCGTAGCAGAACTCCGGCGGCAGGCTCACCGCGCAGTAGATCGCGCGCACGCGGTCGATCCAGTCGCGAAGGAACTTGCGGGCGCTCTCGACGCTCTTGTCGTCCAACTCCCGATCGGCCGGGTAGCCCCAGCGGGTGAGCTGAGCCGCGGCGCCGACCCAGTCGCGCAGCAGCGGGTCGAACCGCAGGACGCCGGCGAAGCGGGAGTCGTCGCCCACGTTCGGATTCTCGAGCCAGCGGAGCCGTTCGTTGTCGTCGAACACCGCGTTGGTCATCGTGATCCGCGAGACGCCGGAGATTTCCATGACGCGGTCGATGTGACGGTCGGGATCCTGCTCCGAGAACCAGCGGCGGTAGCTCTCGAGATTGCGCGAGCTGACGTCGAGTCCGAGACGTTCGAGCGTG
>JANOIK010001130.1:0-6203 GCA_031407585.1 Planctomycetota bacterium
CGGCGACCTGCTCCAGTTCGCCGAAGTGGTGTTCCGCGTCGGCCTCGACTCCGGCCGGCAGGATATCAAAACCATCGCGGGCGATTCGTCCGACCGCGCCCTGGCGCTCATTCAGTTCGACAAGCTCATGTCCGAGCGGGCCGTCGTTCCGCACTTCCAGCCCATCGTCAACCTGAACTCGCACTATGTCCAGGGTTACGAAATCCTCGGCCGCAGCCGCCTGTTCGGCCTCGCGACGCCGAACGCCATGTTCTCGGCCGCCGCGGTGCTCGATCTCGAGAGCGAGCTGAGTCGCCTGATGCGCTCGGTCGGCATCGCCCAAGCGGCAGCGCTGCCCGAAACGCCGATCCTGTTCGCGAACACGCACCCCGCGGAGCTGCTCGAGCAAGGCGTGCTTGAGTTCTCGCTCCGCGAGCTCCGCGAGTTGGCGCCCAGCGCGCGCATGATCCTGGAGATTCACGAAGCCGCGGTCACGTGCGTGAAGCAGATGCGCGAGCTGCGGGCCGTGCTCAACGACCTGGACATCGGCCTGGCGTACGACGACTTCGGCGCCGGCCAGGCCCGGCTGGTCGAGCTGGGCGACGTGCCGCCGGACTACCTGAAGTTCGACATCGAGTTGGTGCACGAAATCGACCATGCCTCGCCGGAGCGGCAGCGCATGCTCGCGAGCCTGGTGTGCATCGTCAACGACCTGGGCATCGCGAGCCTCGCCGAGGGCGTCGAAAACGCCGCCGAGCACGAGGTGTGCCGCCAAATGGGCTTCGCCTACGGCCAGGGCTTTTACTACGGCAAAGCGGCGCTCGCCCACGCCTTCGCCAAGCCGCTCGTCTTCGGCGCCGACGTAGACATCGACGTCTCGCTACGCCCGAAGCCGACGTCCTAGGCCGCCGATCGGCGTGCCATGGCCACTGCTCTGAGTGGCCATGTCCGTGATGCTCGAACATGCCACGCCGAGCCGTGGGCATGGCACCCCAGCCGATTCTCCGGCGTCGTCCGTTTGCCCGCGCGACTCCTGGCGCGTTATCTTTGGGGCGCCTCCCCTACCCCTCACACGCCTCTGCGAGTTCCCGCCATGCCGCGCCGCCGTCTTCCCCTGCTCGCTGGAATCCTGCTGCTCGTCCTCGCCGGCGTCACCCCGGCGTACGCACAGATCGACCCCGACGAGGGCCGCCCCCAAGTCGCTTGGGAAGAGGCCCGCCAGGTCGTCGGCAAAGTCGCGCTCGTCTCCGGCAAAGTCATCGGCGTGCCCGCCGTCGGCAGCATCACGTTCATCAACTTCGACGAACGGCGTCCCGTGCGTTTCGCGGGCGTCATCTATGAAGACAACCTCGCGAATTTCCCGAAGCCGCCCGCCGAAATGTACAACGGCAAGATCGTGCGCATTCGCGGCACGGTCTCCGTGTTCCGCGACCAGCCGCAGATCATCGTCACCTCGCCCGAGCAGATCGAGATTCTGGACAAGCTCCCCGGCACGACCGACGCGCCCAAGCCCGTCCCCCGCGCGAAGCCCGGCCAGCTTGTCGTCGCGTCGTACAACTCGCTCAACCTGTTCGACGACGAGGACGACCCCTACCGCCAGGACGAGGACACCCCGGCCAAGCCCCGCGAGGAGATGATGCACCTGGCCCAGGGCATCGAGTCGCTCAACGCCGACGTCATCGCGATGGAGGAGGTCGAGAACCGCGATTATCTCCAACGGTTCGTCGACGTGTTCCTCCCCGACCTCGGCTACAAGGAGGTCGTGCTGTTCGAAGGCAACGACATGCGCGGCATCGACGTCGCATTGATCTCCCGTGTGCCAATCGGCGCCGTGCGTTCCAACCGGCACCTGAAGTTCGCGGGCGAGGACGGAGTCCAGCAGCATTTCCAGCGCGACCTGCTGCAAGTAACGGTCGAGCCCGAGGGCGGCGAGCCCCTCGAAATCTGGGTGGTGCATCTCAAGAGCAAACGCGGCGACGACCCGTATTCCGACGTCATTCGCATGGCGGAAGCCACGGAGATTCGCCGCCAGCTCGACGCCCGGCTCACGACCGACGCCGAGGCGCGGATCCTCATCACGGGCGACTTCAACGACACGCCCGAAAGCAAAACCATCCAAAAGATTCTTGGCGAAGGCGAACTCGCCCTGTGGTCGGCCCACACCGACCTCGCGAACCCGAACGTCGACACCTACAACGAGGGGCGCTACAAGTCGATGATCGACTTCATGCTCTGCACTCCCGCGATGCACCGGCAGTACGTGAAGGGCTCGTTCCAGGTCGTCCAGGGCTCGATCGAGACCACCGGCTCCGACCACAACCCGATCGTCGCGACATTCAAAACCGAGTAAGAACCCCCTCGCCCCTCCGGGTGCCATGCCCTCGTCCGCGTGGGCATGTTCCCCCTCAGGAACCTCAACTCCATGAACGCCGATCAGCCCATCGACGCGACATCCTCTCTCTCCCGCCGCGGCTTCGTCCAGTCCGCCGCCGTGGCCGCCGCGATCGCGGCGTCGTCGACCGCGGTGGCACAAACCGTAACGCCGCATATCATCGCGCAGGATGAGGAAGCGCCGTTGGCCTTCATCCGCCCCGGCGACGTCGTCCTCTTCCAGGGCGACTCGATTACCGACGCCGGTCGCAAGCGCGACGACAACGCCAACTCCCAGCCCGCGCTCGGCAACGGCTACGCCTGGCTCGCCGCCGCGAGCCTGCTGCTCGACCGCGCCGCCGACAACCTCATGATCTACAACCGCGGCGTGAGCGGCAACAAGGTTTACCAGCTTGACGAGCGGTGGGACGCCGACTGCCTGGCGCTCAAGCCCAACGTCGTGAGCATCCTCATCGGCGTGAACGACATCTGGCACATGCTCAACGGCCACTACGACGGCACGATCGAGAAGTACGAGACCGACTACGCCGCGTTGCTCGAGCGAACCAAGCAGGCCCTGCCCGAAGTGCGGCTGGTCGTGTGCGAGCCGTTCGTTCTCCGCTGCGGCGCCGTCACCGACAAGTGGTTCCCCGAGTTCGACGGTTACCGCGCGTCGGCTCGCAAGGTCGCCGACGCCGCCGGCGCCACATTCGTGCCGTTTCAAACGATGTTCGACGCCGCGGTGAAAGTCGCCACGCCCGAACGCTGGGCCCACGACGGCGTCCACCCCTCGCCCGACGGTGCCGCGTTCATGGCCCACCAATGGCTCAAGAGCGTCGGCGCGTAGCCATTTCAAAATCTTCCGGCCCCCTCCCCTCGGTGGCCACTCTCTACAAGAATCTTCCGGCTCCCTCCCCTCGGCGGGGAGGGCTGGGGAGGGGGGATGCGCTACGAGAGACTTGGCCTTCGTAACAGCCTGCATGCTTGGTTTGCAGTGGAGGCCGTGTACCAACTTCAACCCCCTCCCTAACCCTCCCCTCAAGGGGGAGGGGACCGGAGGAGATCAGGATTTATTCAATCCACTCCGGCGTCACGAAAACATAAATCGGCGACGCCGCACCATCCGGCGCCCGCAGCCGCGCGATCGCCGTCTGGCCGGGCGCGACTGCAAACCCCATCTCCAGCTCGTGAGCCGCGTCCTCGTACGTCACGCTCGCGTCGACCTCGACATTGAGCGTCCGCGTGTCATCGTCTTTCTCCAAACGATGCCCAGCGACCCGCACCCGCGTGCCGGAGAAGTCGAACTTGATCTTCCTGCCTTCAATGGACGGAACCTGACCGCCGACCATGAACTCCGTCCCTGTGTCGAGGTTCGCAATCAGCGTAGGACCGCAGAGCGTCTTCGTGAGCTTGTGCTTGGCCAGGACGCCGAGCGCCGGGTCAATCGCCGCGGTATCGAGCACGGCCCCAGGATCGTCCTCGCTGACGAAGTCGGCCAAATCGCCGCTCAAGTCTTCCAGCACCTTGACCGAGTATTTGATCTGCGATCGGTGGGGCAGACCAACCAGCGCCGGGGGAACGGGCTGAGCGGGTTTGTAGTCGCGCACGTGGACGACTACGAGGTCGCCCGCCTGCAGGGCTTGGACGCCCGCTTCGTCGTCGAGTCGATCTACGCGGATCTTTTCGCGAGTTCCTTTCACCACATCGCCGTTATGGCGGAAAGATCGTAAGATGTATGCGTCGAGCGGCTCATCGTTCGCCGTGCGGCGCACGTGCTCCACGGCATCCTGCAGCGTCACGATGCCCACGAGCGGCATGTGCAGCTCCTCGTCGCCGCCCTTGTGCTGAATGACAAGGTCGTAAAACGCTCTGACCGAGCTCGCCGGCGCGTCCAGATGCCCCACGGGCATTTCCGTCGGCGGGACCGGGGACGGAAACACGGCCCGAGGGCCCGGCGCCGTCGCAACGAGCGTCTGCGCCACGGCCACCTCCACGCGGTCGCCGGGAAGCAGCGTGTAATCCGTGTCGCCGGAAACGCATCGCTGGTCGGCAAGCCAGCGAGCCGGCAGTACGCGCTCGTCGTTGAAATAGCCGCGTGCCCCACGAACGACGCGCACGCTCTCGATTTCGTAGTTCTTGGCGGGCGCCTCGAGAATGTCTGACAATTGATGCTTCTTCGGTTCGTGCACCAGCAGATAAAGACGCCGGCCGTCTTCGACGCCCGGCCCCGTGATCGAAAGGTCGATCATGTCGCTGCCGTAGCCTTCGACGCGAACGGCCACGCGGCTGGCGCCCCCTTGCTCGTCGCTAAGGGCGTTTTCTATGGCGCGAGCTGCTTCGTCGACGGTAAGTCCGGCAACGCTCACTTGCTGATCCGGCGAGAGGGACAGCTTTCCGTCCGGTTGCACAATGGGTTCGATCGAAAAGGTGCTGCCCCCGCGCCAATGAGACTTGCTGGTACGACCAGTCACCTTGAGGAGGTCGCCCGCTTGGAGGCAGTAAGTTGGGTCGCCTGCTAACGAACCGGTGGGTGGCGCCGAATTAAGGCCGCCCGAATTCCACGTGGCCGTCTGATTTTCCGTGGTCGGCGGCGTCGCCGCGAGCACGACTTCGCTGCGCTCAGCGGCGGCAAGGGTTTGCACGGTTTTGTCGAGCCTGAAGTTCAGAATCGAACTGCTGCTCACCGTACGATCACGCCCAATCGCATCGAGGCGCACTTCGCCCGAAAGATCGATCTGGCACTCCTGGTCGTCCGTGCGAATTGTCTGATGACCTTCGAGGAACAAATTTCCCTCGGGGCTGATGTCGATGATCTCGCAGGCCATTCGGAAGCTTACCGCGTCGCGAAGCTCGAACTTGCCGTTCTCCGTTCCGCGGGTACTGTAGTCGACCAGCACCGTGACGACGTCATGAACCTGCAATTGGTCGCCGCGATTGGCAGACGCCGCAATCTCAGGCGGACCCTCCGCCGCGACGCGTTCAATACGGATGACCTGACCCGCGGCAATCGCGGCGAGCAGCATGGGGACGGCGAGTTTTCGCATGGTCGATTCCTCCTTGAATCGGGGAGTGACGAGGCGGTGAATGCGATGCGTGAGCGAGGAGCGCCGCCGGGCGCTCGGCACGGCCGGGAGGAAGCCCAGCGTGCGCGGGGGCGGCGCGGACGTGCAGAGTTCAGCAGTGCGCAGCAGCGAGTTGGCGAGCGTCGTGGCGCCGTCCGCCAAGTCCCGAGCGGCGGCGGCGTCGCACGACCATTCCGCCGCTTCGTCGAAGCGGCGCACGGCCAGCCACACCAGCGGGTTGAACCATTGCGGCAGCGCCAGCACGCGCATCGCGAGCGACTTCCACAAATCGCGGCGGCGGATGTGGGCGAGCTCGTGCCGCAAGATCGCGGTCCGCTCGCCCGGCGCGAGCGCCGTCCACAACGGCCGCGGCGCGAGCACGAGATACCGCCACGGAATAAACGCCACGAGCGGCCCCAGCGCCGCGGTAATGCGAAATTCCGGGTGCCATGCGGGCATGCTGCGTACCGAGCGTCTCATGCCCACGCGGACGACGGCATGGCGCCCCGCGGAATTGTCCAAGAGCTCACGACGCCACTCGGCCTCCCACGCGGGATCATCCGGCGCCGCGCCCCTGGGCAGTGTGCGAAGAATCCGCAGGTAGCGATACGCCGCCAGTGCCGCGAGGACGCCGGCGCCGAGCGGCCACATAACGAGCGCCCTTCGCCCGATCCACTCCGACCAGGAGATCGGCGGCGGCGCCGTGATCTCAGTCGCCGGAACCTCGCTGAACACGACCGTCGTGGACGAAAGAACTCGCGATGGCGTCGGCATAACGATCGCCGGGACGGG
>JANOIK010001136.1:0-3436 GCA_031407585.1 Planctomycetota bacterium
GGGTTGTACTTCATCGTGCAACTGCCCAGCGGATAGAAGTGCGTGTCGACCGACATGTTGAGCGTCGACAGATTCATGTAGTGGCGAATGATCTGCGGCTCGGGAACCTCCGGCAGGGCAGGGGGCGCCGCGGCCAGCGACCCCGCGGGCAACAACTCCGCTAGCGGCTTCGCCGGCACATCGCACGCCGGCAGCCGCGCGGCGCGGCGGCCCGGCTTCGAGAGATCAAACAAGAGTTGCGTATCGCGGGTGTTTCGCATGACCTACTAACCAAACTTGAGCAGACGCATGGGCTAACTGGAGACGCCATCCGATCTAATCACAATGCGGTAACGGCCTGCACTAGAGGCGCGTGATAAACGACTTTCGACGGACAGCGGAAAAACTCTCGTATCAGTTAATGCGACACTAGGCTGCCGTTCCTCGATTGGAAGCCAATCCTGAGTAAATGATTTCCACAGCCCGTTCCTGGGATCAAGATAAACTCGCCACGTATCAACGGCAGTCACGAATACGTCAATGCCAACGATCTCATCGGACATTAGCTCGATAAGTGCCGGAAGGACTTCGCCATTAGCCAGTTGTGCATCGCCGGCTGAAAAGACGGTATCGGCATCAATGTATTTGACATTGGCAGATGGACAAAGCGTTGTCTCGTCTTGCCCTTCTATATCTTCCTCGTCGAGTGCGTACTCCCAATTCGGATACTCGTCCCATATCGACGGCGGAGGCCATTCGCCCGTGAACCGTGGCGTTTCCATAACCATTACCTCAGGGCGAAGGCTTCTCTTCTCGCAAGAACGCCAACTAACCCATCCAGCTCTCCTTTCGTGCGGCGTTCGGTGACAGCGACCAACAGGCAGTCGCACAACTCCGGATACCAGCGCCCCAGCGGCAGGCCCGCGAGGTATCCGGCGTCGAGTGCGCTCTTGAGCAAACCATCGACGTCGTTTTCCGCGTCGCGGATGACGAACTCTTTGAACGACAGTTGATCGAACGCCAGCGAGAAGCGTTCGTGTTTGCAAAGTTGCTCCACGAGGTAGCGCGACTTCTGCAGACACAGCTCCGCCGTCTCGCGCAAGCCCTGCGGCCCGAGCTGGGCGAGATACACGCTCGCGCGCACGGCGAACAGCGCCTGGTTCGTGCACACGTTGCTCGTGGCCTTCTCGCGGCGGATGTGTTGCTCGCGGGTTTGCAGCGTGAGTACGAAGCACCGCTTGCCCCGGCGGTCTTTGGTCTCGCCCACGATCCGCCCCGGGATGCGCCGCACGAGCGACTGGTCGCACGCCATGATCCCCAAATAGGGCCCACCGAACGACATGGGCGTGCCGAGGGTGTGTCCCTCGGCCACCGCGATGCTCGCACCGTAGCCGCCAGGGTTCTTGAGCACGCCGAGGCTGATCGGATCGAACACCGAGATCACGAGCGCGCCCGCGGCCTTGGCGATTGCCGACACGCGATCGGCGTCCTCGACGCACCCGAAAAAGTTCGGCTGCTGCAGCACGACCGCGGCCGTGTTGTCGTCGACCGCCGCGGCCAGCGCATCGGCGTCGATCACGCCGGCCCCACATTCCAGCGTCACAACCTCGGCGTCGAGATTCTCCAGGTAAGTCGCGATCGTCTGGCGATACTCGGGATGCAAGCTCGACGGCACGACGATCTTCGTGCGAGTGCCGCCCGCGTGCAGAGCCATCAGCACGGCCTCGGCCGCGGCGCTCGCGCCGTCGTACAAGCTCGAGTTGGCGACCGCCATGCCAGTGAGCCGGGCGATGAGCGACTGGTATTCGAACATCGCCTGCAAATTGCCCTGGCTCGCCTCGGCCTGGTACGGCGTGTAGGACGTGTAAAACTCGCTCCGCGTGCCGATGACATCGCACACCGCGGGGACGAAATGGTCGTAGCTCCCCCCGCCGAGAAAGCAGACCTTCTGCCCCGCGTGCTGGTTGCCCGTCGCAAGCTGCCGCAGATGCTGGTCGAGCTCCATCTCCGACAGCGCCGGCGGCAGATCGAGCGCCCGGCCGAGCTTGAGATCGTCGGGAATCGGATCGAACAGCTCGTCGATGCTCGCAGCGCCGATCGCGTCGAGCATTTCGCGCTGATCGTCGTCGGTGTTGTAAAGGTAAGGCATATCAAAGGGGGAAGGCGGAGGGCGGAGGGCGGAAGGCGGAAGGTTGGACAGGGATCAGCGGCGAGATTTTAGAGTTTTGATGGCCGCCACGGTCATGCTCAGAAGTTCCTTGCTTTCCGCCTTCAAATCGTTGAGGCGTTCTGCGGGCATGATTCCCGATTCTACAAGCAACTCCATCCACAGGGCCGACTCGTCTAATTCTTGCTCCACAATGCCAAGTTTGGCCAGTAACTCAGCATCGGATCGAGCGCGACAGCCTTCCCGATAATTTGCAGATACGGAAGTGCCCGACCGTAACAGTTGCCTTCCAATCACGCGAGCCTCTTCCGACTTCGGAAGAGCCGTGAAGAGACGAATAACCCGAAGGGCAAACTTCTTGGTCCGATCTCGCAACTCCGGATTCTTAGCCATCTCCGTCCCTTCCCCCTTCCGCCCTCCGCCTTCCCCCCTCGTCAGTGTCCTTCCTCTGCGCACTGCTTTTCGTAGGCCGCGTGATCGAGCAGCTTCGCGAGATTTGAATCGTCCGTAATCTTGATCTTCGCAATCCAACCCTTCTCGTAGGGGTCGGTGCTCAGAATCTCGAGGTTGTCGGGCAGGTTCGTGTTCACGGTGACCACTTCGCCTGTGACCGGCGCGTAGACGTCGCTCACGGCCTTCACCGACTCGACCTCGCAGAAGGGCTGCTCGGCCGTGACCTTGGCGCCAAGCTTCGGCAGCTCGATGAACACCAAGTCGGTCAGCGCCTCGACGGCAAACGCCGAAATGCCAACCGTGGCAACATCGCCCTCAACCGCAACCCACTCGTGCGTCTTGGCGTAGCGTAAATTCTCCGGCTTCACGGCTTTTTCTCCGACTTGCGGTGTTTGAATTCTCTCTCGCAAAGGCGCTAAGGCGCAAAGGGGGACGCAAAGAAATGCAAGAAACGAATTTCAATCTCCCCATCCCGCCGTTGTATTCTCTGCTCCGGCCTTTGCTTTCTTCCTTTGCGCCTTAGCGCCTTTGCGTGAGATCTTCTCGTCACTTACCCCGCTGGTAAAACGGCAGCGGGACGACCTGTGCTGGGTGGTGTTGGCCGCGGATGTCGACCGCCAGCGGCGTGCCCGGGGCCGCGGCGGTCGATTTGACGTAGCCCATCGCGATCGGCCGCTCGAACGTTGGCGAGAACGTGCCGCTGGTGACGGACCCCACGGGTGCGTCGCCCTGCAGGATCACCGCCCCCTCGCGCGCCGGGCGTTTGCCTTCGAGCTGCAGGCCGACGCGAACCGTCGGCTGTTCCGACTTCTGGAACTGCACGATCGCGTCGCGCCC
>JANOIK010001147.1:0-3754 GCA_031407585.1 Planctomycetota bacterium
CACGATCTCCGTCGCCGACCTCTCCACCAAAGTCGACGACAGCAGCCAAACGGTCTCTTACATCATGGACGACATCGAGGCCTACTTCGATCGCCGCCGGCTCGTGCGGTTCAAGACGATTCTCGACGCCATGCGCGGCGAGGACGTCGCCGGCGCCCTCCGCCGCCTTGCCACCGACCTGCCCGAGGAAGAGGGCCTCTCGATGTCCCAGTGCGAGTACTGGTCCGACGCGATGGACCGCTGGGCCGAGGATCTCGTCGACCCCGCCTGCTCGGGCCAGTGCCCGGGCTGCCGCTCCAAGGGCAGCCTGCCGCCGTCGATCGTGCTCGAGGTGCTCAAGATTCTCGAAGGCGAGATCAACCTCCGCGAGGAGACGCGCATTGCCGAGCAAGCGCGACCCGCGGTTGAATTGAAAAAGCACGGCGAAGAAGCGGGTCGTCTGGCAACGGTTCAAGGCGCGCTTGACGAGCGCACGCTCAGCGTCGTCGGCCGCATTCGCGAACTGCCCGACGCCGAGGCGGAGTTCGCCAAGGAGCTCGCGCTGCTCGCCGAGGTCTCCGGCGTCATGAAAGACGCCGCGGGCATCCTTGCGGGGCCCGAGACCGGCGCCCCGGCGATCGCCGCGGAAACCGAAGCCATCGAGCTGCTGCTCAAGAGCAAGCGCATCAACCCCAACGGCGGCGGCGGGGGGGGCGACTCCCCCGGCGGCGGCGGCGGCGGCGATACCAAAGACACGGCTCTCGCCCTCTTGGGCGCGGGGCTCAACCAGCAGGAAGTCCGCGTCGACCACGGCGCCGAGCAAGCCACGGGCGAATCGGGCGCGTCGCTGCCCGCCGAGTTCCGCGCGGGGCTTGATCGTTATTTCAGTGAACTTGAACAGGCCGCGCCCGCCGGTTGAGCAATTATAAACTGACCGATCGTTGGTAACCGTCTACCCACTCCGTACTGAGTACTAAGTACACCGTACTGAGTACACAATGCCGCGACATTGCACCCGGTAACCTCATACTGCGTACTCGGTACTCCGTGCTTTTATGACATCACCGTCGCTTAAGTTTCTGCTGTGCCTCGTCGTACTCGCCACGGTCGCCCGTTGCCACGCCCTCGCCCAGGATCTGGTCATCGTCAACGGGCAGGTCCTGCTGCCCACCGACGCCGACGCTCGGGCCCAGCCGCCTGCCGAAGCGCCCGCCGCCGTGCCCGACATCGTCGCGGGCGACGTCATCATTCTTGAAGGCGCCCCCAAGGCCGCCGCGGTCGACGTCCCGGTGGCGGTGAACCCCGCCGACGCCGCGCCCGTCGCCGCCCCGGCGCCCGCCCCGGCGCCCCGCCCGTGCCGCGGGCAGGGCCCAGCTCCGGGCCCAAGTCGGTGGGCTGCGTATGCGCGTACGGGCCGGCCAGGTGCTGGTGGCGGCGCAGCCGGGCGACGACGCCCACCTCGCCGCCATCCGCACCCAGTTTCAGCCGCTGCTGGCCTCCGAACTCTCGTTCGCCAATCGCGTGTGCCAGTGGACCGCCGAGGAGCGCGTCGCCGCCATCGCCGCCGCCCACGAGTGGCTCGACGGGTTCGCCGCCGAGTACGCCAAGAACAACGGCGCCCGCAATCGCGGCTTCATGATCATGGCCGGCAACGTGGCTATGCCGCAGGGCGGCAACCAGTTGGATGCCGAGCACAAGCTCGCCGTAGCGCTGCAAAGCACGATGAACGACGAGAAACGAGCAATCTACGTGGCCGAATGCACCAAGCGCGAGGACTTCCGCCGCGACGCCACCATCGAAAACATCGTCTCGCAGATGGACCAGCGGCTGGGGCTCAACGCCGAGCAGCGCCGCTCGATCGCGGGCTCGCTGCGCGAAAAATGGAGCAACGACTGGTCGCCGCCGCTAGAGCTGTTCGTGCAAATGTCCGAATACGCACCCGCGTTTCCCGACGAGCTCGTGACGGAATTCCTGAGTCCCACGCAGGCCCTGCAGTGGCAGCGCGTGCAGCGAATCTCCGCCCGCGGCGTCAACTTCGGCGGCGGCATGCTCGGCGGCAACGTGCAGCCGATCAACGACATCGACCTCAACGAAGGCCGGTAAATGCGACGCCCCGCGTTCAAATCGCCGCGCAGAATCGCCGCCTCGCTCGCATGCGCTGCTTGCATCTTCGCGACCAGCACGCTCGCGTCTCGCGCCTCGGCCCAAAACAACTTCGAGATGACCGAAGAGCAGTTCAACGCCTGGCTCACCAACGACGGCACGACCCCCGAGCAGAACTTCGAGTCCCAGCTCAACATCCGCCTCACCAGGCTCGACGCCACGTGCAAGCTCACAACCCTGCAGCGCCAGAAGCTGGAGCTCGCCGCCCGCGGCGACATCGCCCGCTTCAAGAACCAGTTGCAGCCGATTCACGACGAGCTCGTCGGCAAATTCTTCGATCCAAACAATCTCGACCCCGTGCTTCAGCAGATTCAGCCCCTGGGCCAGC
This sequence comes from Planctomycetota bacterium, assembly GCA_031407585.1. Classification (GTDB taxonomy): domain Bacteria; phylum Planctomycetota; class Planctomycetia; order Pirellulales; family Lacipirellulaceae; genus Lacipirellula. The sequence continues at coordinate 2,471 of JANOIK010001147.1, forward strand.
GTCTTCGCAAGGGCATCCTCGACGAAGGCTCGCTGTTCGAAAAAGTCGTCGCCGCGACGCTCGACGAGGACCAGCTCCGCGCCCTCGAGCAAGCCCGCGCCGAACAGATCGGCTTCCAGTATCGGGCGAAGGTCAAACTGTTCGTCGCCACGCTCGACAAGTTCGCCCCGATGCTCGCCAGCCAACGCGACGACCTGCTCGCTCACCTGCTCAAGTCGACGCGCCCGCCCAAACGCTGGTCCGGCCAGCACTACGATTGGTACTACGTAATGAACCAGGCGTCCCAAGCGCCGCGCGAGAAAATCGGCGACATCCTCGACGACGCTCAGCTTCGCTGCTTCGAAGAAGCGGTTCGCAACGCGGCCCAATACGGCCACATGCTCGAGCACGAGGGCATGACGCCCGCCGACGAGCCAGCGCCGCTCGATGAACCGGCGTCCGACGAGGCTGCTGCCAATGAAGCTGCTGCCGACAATGCAGCCGCCCGCGACGACGAAGCGGCGCGCGTGGACGAAGCGGCGCGCGTGGACGAAGCACTCGGGGGCGTGGAGAGACTGCTGTTCCTCCCGAACGATCCTGCTCAAGCCGTGCCTGTCGACCGCCCCGTCTTGGCCCCCATCCCCTTTCCGCAGAACGCCCGATGACGCTTCCCCGCGCACACTACCCGCTGGCCGCGGCGCTCACCGCGCTCACCTGCTTCGCGGCGCTCCTCGCCCCGCGCTCCTCCCACGCACAGCTCCCGCAAGAACACATCGGCGAAGCCGTCCCCCGCGACATTCGCGAAATCTACGACCGCGGCCTCAAGTGGCTCACCGCCCACCAGGCCGACGACGGCAGCTGGCCCGGCAATCAGACTGGCCCCGGCGTCACCGGCCTGTGCATGATGTGCTTTCTCGCCTCGGGCGAGGACCCCAACTTCGGCCTCTACTCGAACCAGATTCGCAAGGCCGCCCGCAGCATCATCGCCAATCAGGACCCCAGCACCGGCTACTTTGGCAACAGCATGTACCACCATGGGTTCGCCACGCTCGCGCTGGCCGAAGCCTACGGCGCCGTCGACGAGCGCAACCTCTGGCCCGCGGGCGGCGGCACGGGGCAGGGCGCCGGCCGCTCGATCGGCGCCGCCCTCGAGCTCGCCGTCCGCGCCGCGGTCACCTCGCAAAAGAAAAACTCCTTCGGCGGCTGGCGTTACTCCCCCGATTCTGACGACGCCGACACCAGCGTCTCCGGCGCCGTCTTCGTGGGCCTGCTCGCCGCGCGGAACGCCGGCATCGAGGTCCCCGA
>JANOIK010001160.1:0-1993 GCA_031407585.1 Planctomycetota bacterium
AGCTCCATGCCGGTCATCTGAAAGGCCCCATCGCCCACGATCGCGATCACGCGCGCCGCTGGCCGGGCGACCTGGGCGCCGAGCGCCGCGGGCGTCGCGAACCCCATCGAGGTGTAGTACGCCGGCGCCAGAAATTCCGTGCGGTTGTGCGTCGTGAGCTCCGTGGACGCGAACAGCGCGTCGCCGACGTCGGCCACGACGATCGTGCCGTCCTCGAGCTGCTCGTCCAGCCGGCGAATCAGCCGCGTGATGCGGATCGGCGCCGCGGGTTCGAGCGTGAACGGCTCGCGATTCCATTCGGTCGGCGCCGGCGGCTGCGGCCGTTTGCGCTTCACACCGCGCTCGAACAGCCGCTCGATAAAATCCTCCAGCCGCACGTCGTGGTAGTGGTGATGGCGAAGGCGCAGTTGCTCGCTGGTCGCGTAAATGCAGTCGCCAATGTCGAGCTCGGCCGAATACATGCCCATGTTGATGTCGGTCATGAATGTGCCGAGCATGATCACGCAATCGCTCGCCTCGACGTACCGCGTGACCTCGTCGCGGCCGACGGCGCCTTCATACAGGCCCATGTAGAGCGGGTGCGTCTCGCCGACGACGCCCTTGCCCAGCATCGTCGCCGCAATCGGCAGGCCGGCGCCCTCGGCCAGCTTGAGCGTGAGGTCCTGCAGGCCGAAGCGGTGGATCTCGACGCCCAGCAGCAGCACCGGCTGGCGTGCGTTCTCGATGCGCTGCGCCGCTTCCTCGACCGCTTCGCCCAGCGCGCGCGGATCGCTCGGCGCCGCCGGCTGCGCGTAAAGCGGCCGCGTCTCCGGCCGCACGTGGACCATGTCGCGGGGAATCTCGATGTACACCGGCCGCTTGAACCGCTGGCACGCGGCGAGCACGCGGTCGATCTCGGCGAACGCGGTGAGCGGATCCTCGAGCTCCGTCCCCGCGACGCACAGCTTCTCGAACACGTCGTACTGCGTGCGGAAGTTGCGTACCATGTGATGGAGCAGCGGATTGTGAATCCGCTCCCGCAGCCCGGGCGAGCCGGTGATCATCACCACGGGCGACTTCTCCGCGTACGCGCCGGCGATTGAATTGCACACGCTTAGGCCGCCCACGCAGTAGGTGACGCACAGGGCGCCCATGCCGTGGACGCGAGCGTAGGCGTCGGCCGCGAAGCCCGCACAGTCCTCGCGTGTGCAGCCCACGATGTTCAGCGGGCTCTCCTCGAGCATCGTGTAGAACGACAGCACATAGTCGCCGGGGATGCCGAACACGTCGGCGATGCCGTAGTCCTGCAGCCGTTGGATGAGGTATTCGCCGATCGAGGGGCGGGCGGCCGCCGGTTCGACCGAATCTTGAGAGGCTTTAGCCATGAGAGTTTCAGCGTCCCCTTAACGTCCGTGTTGAGCGATGCGCTGCGGGCGTCGAACCATTAGATAGATCAGCGAACCGACGCCGTGGGCGAAGATAATGACCAGCAGCCTCCCGCAGGCGCCAGTAATTATAACGCCAAGCCAGGAATTATTGCCCCCGAGTTGCTCGCTCTCCGTCAGTGCCCTTGACCCTGCCGGGTCGATCCGGCATCAATGGGCAATCCCCCGCCGCGAGTTCCGATTCCATGAATTCCGACGCCTCAATCGCTGAGCCAAAAAGTCCCAGCGCCTGGCGGCTGGGCGGTTTCTATACGCTCATGCTGGGCGTGGCCGTCGCGCTGTTTTTCCTTGTGCGAGCCTACGGCGAAACGCTTGTGCCGCACGCCGCTGTCGAGACGAAGGCGCCCTCCGCGCTCGCCCACAGCGACGTGCTCATGCACCTCTTGCTGGCGCTCGTGGCGATCATTCTGCTCGGTCGCTGGTTGGGCAAACTGTTTCAGCACTTCGGGCAGCCGCGCGTGATCGGGGAGATGATCGCCGGCATTGCCCTCGGTCCATCGGTGTTGGGGCGCTTGGGCGACTGGGGGCACGAGGCCAGCATCTACATTCTGCCGCCGACGGTCGCGCCC
>JANOIK010001168.1:0-1545 GCA_031407585.1 Planctomycetota bacterium
GGCAACATCATGCTGGGCGACTTCGGCGAGACGCTGGTCGTGGACTGGGGGATCGCGAAGCCGCTCGACGAGCCCACGGCGCCGGCGGGGCTCGACTCGGCGCCGATTCGGCCGAGCGACCGCGCGTCGTCGACGCGCACCCAGGCCGGCCGCATGGTGGGGACACTCGTGTACATGAGCCCCGAGCAGGCCGCCGGGCGGCTCGACCTGGTGTGTACGGCGAGCGACGTGTATGGCTTGGGAGCGACGCTGTATCACGTGCTGACGGGGCGGGCGCCGTTCGAGTCCGAGGGCGACGACACGGCGTTTCGCGTGCAGCAGGGCCGATTCGCGCGACCGCGGGCGGTGGCGAAGCACGTGCCGAAGGCGCTTGAAGCGATTTGCCTGAAGGCCATGTCGCGGCTGCCGGCGGCGCGGTACGCATCGGCGCGCGAGCTGGCGAGCGACGTCGAGCGGTTCCTGGCGGATGAGCCCGTGGCGGCGTATCCGGATCCAGTGGTCGCGCGGGCGTGGCGGTGGGTGCGGCGGCATCGTACGCCGGTGATGAGCGGCATGGCCGCGGCGGCCGTGGCGATTGCGGGGCTCACGATTGGCGTTGGCCTGTTGCGCGTCGAGCGCGATCGGGCCGAGGCAAATTTCCAGCTCGCGCAGCAGGCGGTGCGCGACTACTACGTGCAGGTGAGCGAGGAGACGCTGCTCAACCAACTGGGGATGCAGCCGTTGCGGGATGCGCTGTTGCGGCAGGCGCTCGACTATTACGAGCGGTTTTTGGAGCAGCGGCAGGACGACACTAAGCTGCGCCGCGAAGTGGCGCAGGCGCAGTTTTTTGTGGGGCGAATCACCGAGACGGTCGACTCGCCCGCGGCCGCCCTGCCCTACTACGAAGACGCCGTGCGCGGCGGAGCGGCGCTGCTCGCCGCAGCGCCCGGCGACGAGGGACTTGCAGCCGACCATGCGCAGACGCTCAATGCCCTGGGACGCGCGCTGCAGAAGCTTGGAAAGATCGACGAAGCACGCACGAACTTTGCCGCCGCGGCGGAGCTGCGCGAGCGGCTGGCCGACGGGGCGCCCGACGATGCCGAGCGCGCCCGGGCGCTCGCCAGCAGCGTGATGAATCTCGGCATGGTGGAGCTGGCCGCAGGCCGCGCTGAGGACGCGCTGCCGCTCGTGGAGCGGGCGCAGTCGCTGCGGCTCGAGCATGTCGACGCAACCGAGTCGCCGAGTGCGGAGCTCGAGCGAGATCTGGGAATGGGTTTTTACAACTTGGCGCTGGTCGAGCTGGCGCTCGGCGACGCCGCGAGCGCCGAGGGACGCCTGCGGGAAGCCATCGCGGTCTTCGAGCGACTTGCCGAGCGCGTGCCGCAGGATTTCGACAACCGGCGGCGACTGGCCCTGTGCCTGCGCATGGTGGGCGACGTCACGGCGCAGAACGGCGACGTCGAAGGCGCTCTTCCCTTTTACGAGCAAGCGCGGGACGCCCTCGCCGAACTCGTGGAGCGCAACCCCGACGTGGCCGACTACCGCGCGGAGCTCGCCGCGGTGCGT
>JANOIK010001171.1:0-4459 GCA_031407585.1 Planctomycetota bacterium
GCCGTCCCCGCCGCTTGCGGCTTGGCGCGCATCCCCCTCGTCCACGCCGCGCCCTCGACCGATGGCAACCTCCCCATCCTCGGCGTCGATGGCCACCAGTACGAGTGCAACCACAACTGGGCCCAGCTCCCCGCCGAGTTCACCTGGCAAACCACGCACAACGTCGCCGTCGATGGCGAAGGCCTCGTGTACGTCATCCACGAAGGCCGGCTCGACCAGCCCGACCACCCGGCGATCGTCGTCTTCACGCCCGAGGGCAAGTACGTCCGCTCGTTCGGCAACCAGTTCCAGGGCGGCGGCCACGGCCTCGAAGTCCACCGCGAGGGCGACGAAGAATTCCTCTACGTCACCTGCTACCAGCAGCAGCGCTCGTTCGCGAAGCTCCGCCTCAACGGCGAGCAGATCTGGCGGAAGTACGCGCCCATGGAGTCTGGCCTGTACGCCGACGGCGAAGACAAGGCGCCGCGGGCCGTCGGCGACAATCCCTGGGGCCGCAATCGCTTCATGCCCACGAACTACGCCTTCCACCCCGACGGCGGCTTCTTCCTTGCCGACGGCTACGGCGGCTACTGCATTCACCGTTACGACGCCGACGCGAAGTACGTGAGCACATTCGGCAAGCCTTCGAACGACTCCGACGCCGACGGCACGTTCGACACGCCGCACGGAATCTGGATCGACAACCGCGCATCGTTGACGAAGCTGCCAGCTTCGTCCCTCATCCCTGCCAACGAAACGGCCGCCCTCCGAGCGCCGACGATCGTCGTCGCCGACCGCGCCAACGCCCGCCTCCAGTGGTTCACCCTCGATGGCGTGCACCGCCAAACGCTGGACGGCTTCCTGCTCCCCGCTAACTGCGACACATTTGGCGAGCTGCTGCTCGTCCCCGACCTCTTCGGCCGCGTCACGCTGCTCGACGCCGAGAACACCGTGATCGCCCACCTGGGCGACGACAGCGAGCGGATCATCGCCGACAAGCCCGACGGCAAAGTGAAAAAGCAGTGGGTCATCCGCTTCGACGAGAAGCAGTGGTTTCCCGGAAAATTCGTCCACCCGCACGACGCCTGCTTCGACGCCGACGGCAACATTTACATCGCCGAATGGGTCAACACGGGCCGAGTGACAAAGCTGACACGCCTAGCGTAAAATCGAACGCGGGCGAACTTTTAGGCCGACACTTCTCTCTAAAGACGCACAACGGATGAAACACATCGTCCTTGCCGCGACGCTCGTCGTGAGCCTTGCTTCTGTCGCGACTGCCCAACAGCAAGTCACCCTGAAGAGCGGCGCTATCGTGGTCGGAGACGTAAAGTTCGACAACGGCGCCGTGCTCATAAACCTCGACGGAACCGAGACGCGAATCCCATTTACCGAAATCGACACCGTCGCCTCCGCGAGCTTCAGCAAGCGCCAGCAGGCCCAGCAGCTCTTACTTCGCGGCCTCGAATCTCGATTGAACGGCAGCACGCCGAAGGACACGGTCGTTCTGCTCCTGGAAGCCTCGCAGCTCGATCCCGAGAATCCGCACATCGCCTACTGGCTTGCGACGAACCTCCTCGAGGCGGGGTACGGCAAGATCGCTCGCAAGAAATACGAGAACCTGCGCGAGGCTGTTGACGAGGCGTATCCCGACGGCGCCTCCCGACTCGCCAGCGCCATCGAGCATCGCGTCGCAATCGAGGCGCTCGACCCTAAGCTCGTCGCGCGCATCGACGCATTCAACGCGAACCCGGGCGCTCCCGATCCCGACAATCCTCACATGAAGCGCATGGCGGCCGTCGTCCGCGTGCTCGACCAGCATCAGGACCCCATCGACCAGTCCGCCATTCGCGTCGAAGGCAATGGCGGTGAAGAGCGGCTCGAACAGTTCGCCGACGGATACTTCTTTTACTCCGCGCTCAACGGCAATGATGAAGAGGAGCAGGATTGCAACCTCATCGTCTCGCAGAATGGTTTGCAGCAGACCCGGCGAAGCTTCAGGGTCAGCAGTCTTGAGGCCAGCGTCGCTCTTGAGATCGCCGTCCATCGGTTCGCCGATAGCGACAAGCGACCAGCCCGCATCCTTGTCCAAGACGCCGACGGCGAGCCGCTTGCCGGCATCCGCGTTCAGTTGCAGCCCAACCAGTCCGGTGGAAGCGAGCCGCTCGTCGCGACGACCGACGACAAAGGCGTCGCGTCCTTCACGGCGTTTCCCGGCGCCTACGTCATGAACGCCGCGGGCGAGGGCTTCAATCCGTTTCGCGACCAAATCCTGATCGACGAGCAGGACCCCGAGGGCGCCGAGGAGGAACTCGTGTTGTATCCCGCTCTCGCCGGCTCGATTCGCCTGGAGTGGCGGAGCAAGTCGTGGCAGGGCGGCGGCGAAACGACCTCCGGGTCGACGACCCTGAACCCGAGCGTGCTTGACGCCGGCGGCTACTTTGGCGACTCAATCGCTTCGAGCTTCCGGCTCGGCCAGGCCCTCGACAAGCTCGTGCTACAGATCACTCGCTACAACTACGGTCCACCGACCGGCGCCGGCGCTGCCGTCAAACGCCTCAAGTCGAGCGACGCCGCGTCCGGCGAAGAGCATCAGCGCCGCGCCGAAAAGGTTTTCAAGGAGCTCGATCTCGCCACCTTCGACCAACTCGGCGAAGAGTACGAGGCCGCGCCCATCGATGGCGGCGCGCCAAACGGCCAGTCCGCCGTCCGCATACCTCTCCGCCCCGGAGACGTTCTCGTCGGCCGCACGACCGGCCGTGACATGCGCACCGGCCAGCCGCTCGAGGTGACGTACAAGGCGCTGGTCGAAACAACGGCGGAAGCCAGCGACGAGTCCCGCTAGCGTCGCGGCCCTTTTCCACAGCGCCCGCTATCGCGCACCTGCGAGATGCACGCCCGCGCTGCTACATTGATCTCTTCCCGCCGGAGCCCCGACCCCTCTCCCCCGCCAGGATCCCCATGCCCAAGCTCACCGGAAAAATCGCCCTCGTCACCGGAGCCTCCAAAGGCATCGGCGCCCAGATCGCCCGCCAACTCGCTGCCGACGGCGCCGCCGTTGCCGTGAACTACTCCACGAGCCGAGAAGGCGCCGACCGCGTCGTCGCCGACATCGCCAAGGCCGGCGGCAAGGCCGTCGCCATTCAGGCCAATCTCGCGAAGCCGGAGGACGTGAAGCGTCTCTTCGCCGAGTCGAAGAAAGCCCTCGGCCCGCTCGACATTCTGGTGAACAACGCCGGCATCTACGAATTCATGCCGCTCGAGGACGTCACGCCCGAGAAGTACCACAAGCAGTTCGATCTCAACGTGCTGGGCCTGATCCTCGCCTCGCAGGAAGCCGCCGCGCAGTTCGGCGACCGTGGCGGCTCGATCGTCAACATCAGTTCGGTGCTCGCCGGCGCCGCAACCCCCGGCGGCACGATCTATTCCGCCACCAAGGCGGCTGTGAACTCGATTACGATCACCCACGCCGCCGAGCTTGGCCCGCGCAAGATTCGCGTCAACGCCGTGAACCCCGGCATGGTCGAGACGGAAGGCGCCACATCCGCCGGCATCATCGAAAGCGACTTCCGCAAACAGATCGAAGCCGCGACCCCGCTCGGTCGCATCGGCCAGCCCGCCGACATCGCCCCTGCCGTCGTGTTCTTGGCCTCGGACGACGCCTCGTGGATCTCCGGCGAAACGCTCTACGTCTCCGGCGGCAACCGCGGCTGACCGCGTCGCATTCACGGTCTTTAGCCCCCGGTTCTTCAAACCGGGGGCTCCGGGACGGCACGGGGAATTGGCCGCGGATGAACGCGGATTTTTGAGATTTCCGCGGATCTGAAATACCCTGTATTGGATCCGCGAGAATCCGCTTAATCCGCGTCCATCCGCGGCCAATTCCCATCCCGACTACTGCTCCCACGGCCCAGATTAATTTCGCCGTTCATTACAAAGCTGCCGAACGCAGGAGCATCAATTCGCCTCCTGCTGCGCCTCCGGTTGCGCGGGCATTTGGAAGCTCGGCAACTCAGCTTCCATGGCGGTGTAGCCGGCAGGCGGCTCGGTGGAGAACAGCGCCGGATCAAGCGATTCGTCGAACACGAAGTCGCTCCACAGCCATTCCATCGGCGACCACTGCTGATTGCGCGAGAGCCCCTTCTTCTCGACGCGGATCGGCAGATTCGTTTTCACGTCTACCCAGTACGTGTTTTGCCAGAGGTAAACGGGCGTGTCGACTTCGTGATAAAAGCCGACGACTCGCCGGCCATCCAGCGTGCGTTCGGGAAATGCGGGCACGGCAGCGGGCGGCAACGACTGGATCGACGCGTAGACGTCGGCCGTCGGCTTGGGCGTGATGTCCCTCACTTCGGTGGAGTTGTCGGGCAGAATCACCCGTTCGCGGCTCAGAATCTCGAACTTCTTTTCCAGGGGATACAGGGCCACAATCTCTCCGGTCTCGGCGTTCACAATCGTGATGGCGATCACGGCGCCATCC
>JANOIK010001223.1:0-3548 GCA_031407585.1 Planctomycetota bacterium
CCGGGCCGAATGCGATGCCGCTCCACCAGGAGCTGGCTGATCTCCTGCTCGGCGGCCACCATCGTGGCGCTGGAGCTCGCCGAAGCCAGGATCACGTCGATGTTGTTGAAGTCGGAGCCCTGCAGCCGCTTCCGCACGGTCGTGTACGGCATGAGGATGACGTCGTCCTGGTCCTCGCCGACGATGTTGGCGCCCTTGGTCTCCAGGACGCCGATCACTTCGAACGGCGTGTTGCGAATGCGGATCTTGGCCCCGATGGGGTTGGTCGTCTGGAACAGCTTGACCACGATCGTGTGGCCAATGACGCACACCTTGGCGGCGGAGTCGATCTCGCGGCTGGTAAAGAATCCACCGTGCCGCAGCGGCCAATTGCGCACCGCGAGATAATCTTCGCCGACGCCCTCGAGCTGGCGGGGGTTGAGATTCGTGTGGCCGTAGATCACCTGGGCCCCGCCGGCGCCGACAATCGGCGTCGCCGCGATGACGCTATCCGCCTCCTCGGCGATCGCTTTGCAGTCCTGCGCGGTGAGCGTGATCGCCAGGTTGCGCAGCGCGCCTCGGCGCCGCGTCGCCTGGGGAAAGATCACGAGCACGTTCGTCCCCAGCGACGCAAACTCGCCCTGCACGAGCTGGCTGGCGCTCTGCCCCACGGACACCATCGTCGTCACGGCTGCGATGCCGATGACCACGCCCAGCACCGTGAGCCCGGCCCGCATCTTGTTCTTCGCCAGGGCGCGAAGCGCGACTCGAACTGTTAGCCAGAAGCCCATATTAATCAGCCGGCACGCGCTAGCGTCCGGTTTTGGTGCATCAAACCGGGGGCTAGCGCCCGCCGGCTGATTGTTTGTTACAGGGGCGGCTTCACGCCCGTGACCAGTTGCTGGTCCTCGGTCAACTTGCCGGAGGTGATCTCCGTGAACCGATTGTCGCTCACGCCCATCACCACGGGAACGGCCCGCAGCTTGTCGCCTTCAAGAACCCACACGTGCCGGCGGTTGCGTTTGACGCCCGCCTCGGTCAGTTGCTGGGCCGAAAGCTCCGCGGTTTCGTCCTCCTCGCGGGCTTCTTCCTCGGCTCCTTCCAGGATCTTACGGTCCTCTTCCCGTACCTGCAGGACGTCGGGGTAGAACCGCAGGGCCGCGTTGGGGACGCACAGCACGTCCGCTTTCTTCTCAATCTGAAACGACAAATCGGCCGTCATGCCGGGCAGCAGCTTCAGCTCCGGGTTCGGCGCCGCGACGACCACCGGATACGTCACCACGTTCTGCGTCACGGTCGAGCTGAAGCGAATCTGCTCGATTTGCCCGGTGAACAAGTCCTCGGGATAAGCGTCGACGGTGAACTCCACCGGTCGGCCTTCCTCCTGCGCCCGGCGGATCAGCCCGATGTCGGCTTCGTCGACCGACGCGAAGACGTGCATCTTCTTGTCCATCTCGGGCGCCACGGTAAACAGCTCGGGCGTTTGGAACTGGGCGGCGAGTGTCTGCCCCGGATCGATGCTGCGCTTGATGATGATGCCATCCACGGGCGAGCGGATCTTTGTGTAGTCGAGATTCGCCTTGGCGTTGTTGAGCTGCGCGTCGGCAACCTGCACCGCCGCCTGCGCGACTTGAAGCTGGGCCTCGAGCTGCAACCGATTGAAATGAAAGCGATCGATTTCGGCCTGGGAGATAAAGTCGCGATTCTCCTTGCTGAGCGCGATCGAGCGGCGCTCGTCGTTGATCGCCTGCTGCAAGAGCGCCTTCACTCGCACGATGTCGGCCACACGGGTGATCTGCCCCGCCTTGGCCCCTTCGACCGCGGCGATGTAAATCTGCGGGTCGATCTCGGCGAGCAGTTGACCCTTCGTTACTTGGTCGTTGAAGTCCACGTACAGCTTGTTGATCGGCCCCGAGACGAACGACCCGATCAACACCGACAGCACCGGCTTCACCTCGCCGGACGAATTGACCACGGAGGTGATCGTGCGGCGAACGACCTTGGCTTCGCGGTAGGCGACCTTGTTGCGATCCTTGAAGAATCCAGCCGCCGGCCCCATCGCCGCCCAGCCGATGGCTCCGATGACAGCAGCGACAATGAGGAGGACGCGATACCGTTTCATGGAACCAACCGAGCGACGAAACAAGGGATAGCAGCGAGTGCAGACCGCGCGGGGCGCGACGCCGGTCCCATTGTACTCTGCTGAATCCCTGAAGAGGCTGTCGACGCGAGGCGGTACGGTGCGGCCGGACGGAGGCCAAAAAGAAATCGCCCAAGCCCCTGGTTTTGGGGGCCTGAGCGACTGTGTGCGAGACGCTGCGAGTCGACTCGCAAGTAGCGGAGGAGGGACTCGAACCCCCGACACGCGGATTATGATTCCGCTGCTCTAACCGACTGAGCTACTCCGCCGCACGCCCCGCGTTGGGGCAAGTATGCAAGTTTAGCCGGTTCCCCGAGGCCGGCAAAGGGCCTTGATCATTGCCGTTTGCCAGCCATTGCCTGAAGAGCCCCGCACCGGCTCTGTAGAAAACCCTTACCGCCACAGAATCATGACGTTGTGAGTAAGCGCGAGCAAGCGGAGGTCGCGGCAGCGACCGTGATGCGAACGCCCTCGGACATGAGCGCCTTGGCGCCGCTTGATCATCGACATTACGGTCTCGACCTGGGAACGGCGACGGTACGCCGCGCGATCGAAGCGCGACCTCATCAACCGGCGGTAACGACCTGTCGGCGGCTTCGCGCTGGGCCGACCATGCTTTGCGGGGATGATCGTCCGGATGCCATGCTCCTCGCGCGCGAAGCGGTGGTTGGACTCCGAGTCGTACCCCGCGTCGGCGGCGAGCTGCGCCAGCCGCACGTTGCGCAGCGCTTCGGAGACCAAGGGCCTAAACTCATCAATGTCGGGTCGCGGCCCGCGACCGGCGCGGCACGCCAGGATGAAGTGATCGTCGCTGTCGCACACCACGCCCAGCTTGGCGTAGTGATGATAAACCACGCTTTTCCAGGGCTCGCTCGTGCGAACCCGACGCCGCACGAAGTAGCCGCTGGCCGAGGTGCATTCGAGGCCCGTGGAGTCGATCGCCGACCGCTTCACACGCCGCCGACGGCCCATATGGAGCCGCACGGTCGCTTCGAGCAGGCTCCGCGCAACGGCGGCCTTGAGCAAACGCTTGGCCGCTTTCTCGACCGTCGTGAAGTGGGGAATCGTCGTCAGTTCGAGCGCTTCGACGAGCGTCGGATGGTCCGCCAAATGAGCGATCACCCCGCGATAGTCCGCCTTCAAGAAGTTCTTCAGGACCAGACAGGCGAAGAGCTGATGTTGCGTGAACTTCTTCGGACTACACGGGTGCGAATACGCCGACAGCGCCCGGCGGGCGGTCGCGAGCGCCGCCAGAACCACCGCTCGAGGAGACTTGCTGGTGAGTGCCACACGCACTCTACGCAGCGACAATGGTCAGTTGTTTAGCTAGCGAGGTACGTTTTCTACAGAGCCACTCCCGTCCCCTTATCCTTCCCCCTTTTCCTTCCCTTGCTCCAGTCCCCTATTTCCTAAATGGCGATTTCCCCGA
>JANOIK010001226.1:0-4198 GCA_031407585.1 Planctomycetota bacterium
ATCATCCGCACCTCGTCGCCGGCCTTGGCGAGATTGAGAATCGGAACGCCGAGCCGTTTCTCGAGTCGCTTGATGACGCCGCCGCCAAAGAACGGCACGGGATAGTCGAACCACGAATCGCCTTCGGCGAAGATCTGCAGCGGGGCTGCCGAGGCGGCGGCAGCCCCGCGACGTCCCGGAGCGCGCCGTTTTGACGGTTTGGCGCCGCCGTTGCTTTTCGCCAGTCCCTTGACGCCGCGGCTCTTCATCAGCGCCATGATTGCCGTGTATTCGGCAATGCGCTGCTCGCGCTCTTGGCGTTGCTCGCTCTCCAGTTGCTCGCGCTGGCGACCCAAGGGCTCGAGCGTGGGCCCTGAGTCCGAGGAGACGGGCGTTGGCGCGGCGGCAACGGCCGCGCGTGTCGCGCGCCGGCGGCGCGCTGCAGGCCCGGCGCTAACGACAGCGGCGGCAGGATGCACCATGCGGCGCGCTTCTTCGAGTGAGACCGGTCCTGTCGCGAGTTGCTGCGCGGGCGCCGCGCCGCCCTGGCGGTTGGGCGCCTTCCGCGGGGCCGGCTTGCTGCGAGCGGACGTCTTCACCGCCGCTTTCTTGCGATCGCCGCCCTCACGCGGCGCTGTCCCGGCCTTCGTGGCTTTTTTCTTGGCCATTGGTCACTCATCTCTCCGTAGTGGGAAATGTATTGAACAACTTTTCGAGCGCCGGAAGGTCATCCGGAATCGCCTTCTTGAGCTTCTTCCGGCAGATTGCATCGAACTGCTGCTGACCGACGAGTAGATCAAACTCTCGATCTTTGTCGTAGAAAAGCGGACATGTCTTCGGCCTTCTCTCGTGCGCGCCAGTATCTGCTAGGAATCCGGTCAGTACGGAAGCCGTGAGGTTGGCCAGTGCGCGGTCGGTGAGAGGGCCCTCGGCGGGCAATTCGTCATATCCGGCACACGAGACGATGACGACCGGCGGAGCCTTCCCGTCGGGCCACCAGCCACACAAGTTCCAATCGTCGTTCTCACGTAACCAGTGGCGGGTGAAGCACGCGAGGATGTTCACGCCAAGTTCCGCGGGAATTCGGCCCAGGCGCGCGGCCAGCTTTTCGGCCCACAAGTAGCGGCCGCCGTCTGGTGATTTCTTCCCCAGGTACCAGGAGTCGATTGGAGCGGATAGAGCCGTCAGCTCGAAGCCGATCCGGTCCTGAACGGCATTCATCTTGGCGAGCGTCTGATCGAGCTTCGGGAAGACGTTGTCGATATCCCAGACGGCCACGCGCACCTCTCGACCCCGCACCGCCCGTCGCGCCGCGGTGCGCACCGTCGTTGCCGGCGGCGTGAACGTCTTCGGCGGCGTGCAGAGCTTCTGGTCCGGATCGCGGGCATACACCACCGGCACGGCCCAGTCGATCGGATCTCCCTGCAGCGAGTAATTTACGGCAATTCGCGCGTCGCACGCCGCCTGTCCCAGACTGAGCCCCTGCGCGAGCGCCCAATAGAAATGCTGGGCAAAGGACGTCGCCGAGGAATCGAGGACGCTGTACTGATTAGCGACGACGGCGGGCACGCCGTGTTCCACGAGCGCTTGCGCCACTCCCTGGGTCGACCCGTCGTGCGCGCTGGCCGCGGTTTGACAGGCGTTGAGGAATACGAGGCTCACACCGCGTTTGCAAAAGATTTCACGCACGGAGCGTTGGCTCAGTTCGAATTTGCCCCCGTCCTCGTCTTCGAAAAAGAGCGCTCCGCCGCGGTCACTGTCGAACTGTCCGTGGCTGATAAGGTGCACGACGTCGAAGCCGCCCGTCGACAGCAACCCCAGGATTCGTCCAGGCGTCGCTCCCGCGATCACCGACACGGTTGCCAATTGTGCTTCGATCAGCGGCTCGAAGCCCCGACGGATCACCACCGCCTCTTGGTCCGCCGACAGCGGCGTCGATCCGACCGGCTGGGCGGACGCCACGAGAATTCGTAGCGGCCCACTCCGCGGCGAAAACTCGTCCGCAGGGGTCGCCGTCAAGACATTTCGAATGAAGTGCACCTCCTCGGTCGCCAGAAAGCTTTTTCGCGAGGGATCGTACGCAAATTCCCATGGCTTTTCGGCGATCCACGGAATCATCGAGGTAAATATGATGTCCAGTTTGCGGTTCTGCTGCCGAGCGCGAGCCTCATCATAGAGCCGCTTTACGTCGCCATCGAACAGCGCATGGAAGAGGTCCTTTCCTAGCTCGACCATCTCATCGTCGTCGGGCAGCGACCCGGCCAACAGGTTCGTGTAGTTCTTGATCCGCTCGTGCGTGTCGATGATGGCTCCGAACCGCGTGGGCTTCCCACGAACTGCCCTCAGTCTCATAGAATGCATGACCCTGGCTCCACCGTAGGACGCGTAAACGCGCGCGTAGTTCGGTCGCTTTTTCTCACGCTCGCTCGCCTTTTGTCGCGATTCTTCTTCGGAATCGTCCCCTGTTTGCGAGTCGAAGCCGTCGAGCACAACGATGTTCAATGCCTGCCGGGGCGGACCTGACGATCCTGCCGACCCAAGCGTTTCTGGAGTCAACCTTAGCCGCTGCGGCGGCTCTCCCGCGGCATCGGGCTTGGGATAGACCTTTGCTGCAAAGGTGAAGTCCTTTTCCGTGATATCCGCGCCACCCACGATCGCGCGACCATTCTTGGTGATTTCCGCGGGAATCTCGTAGCACATGATCGACGTGGGGTCCGATTCTTTGGTTCCCATGATCGATCGTTGTTCCAGGGGCGTCAGAACCTGCTCGATCGTTTCTTCGCGCGTCCAATCGCACTCGCGACGAAAATAGGCAATCGCTTTTCGCCGGTCGATCTTTTCGACCAAGTCCTTCCGCATGTGCTCGTGCTCGAAACCCAGCGTATGCCCGGCTTCGTGGCGAACGACGCGAAAGAATTCCGGGTCGGGGGTCCGCAGCGTGAATCCTTCGAGATTCATGGTGGGTTGGTCCGCTTCGATGCCCAGGATTTGCGTGCCGACGTACGACCAGTAACCCGCCATGTCGTCGGGTCGGTCGAGCCTGGCAATGCGCACCATTCCCACTCCGCGGGTTTCCTCGAAGGACACGTTGGTGGACTGGCTCCACGCGTTCATGTGCGCGAGGATTTTTGAGCGAAGCCCGGGCGAAGGATTGTCCAAAAACTGCACAGTGAACTTCATTCCCGTCGTCGGCCAACGGCTTCCCGTAAGAAGGGCCAAGCGCCGTGCACCGCCGCGCCGACCGCCCGCGCTCCGCTCGACGGTGCGAGAAGCCTCAGCGTTCGCCGGGTTAACGTCAATGCTTCGCCGCGCCGCGAGGGCCGCTTGCTCAATCGTCAACGACCTTGGTATGCAAACATTTTTTGGCATGGCAATTGTCGCTCAAGAGTGATGGAGATCAGCAATAACGTAGCAAGTCGATCGTAAAAAGCAATTTCCATAGGCGATTGAGCCCGACGAACGAACTCGGGCCAACTTCTCGAAGAAGAATGATAGGACATGGCGAATCCCTATTTTCTGTCAACGGATCCTCACACCGACCCCGCGAGAGAACCGCAGTACCTGCGTCCTTAGGATTTTCTTCGCGTCCAGGTTAAGGTTGCGGATATGATCGGCTCATGGGGCTAAGGCCGGGATGATGGGTCGGGGGGAGGGATCGGTCTAGGAGGGCGGCAAAACGATAACACATCCCAGTTCCCACATCACGATCCACATGGGGGCGAGTCTCGACGGATTCGTCGCTCGCAGGGATGGGCGGGTCGACTGGCTCGAGACTGCCGATGAGTTCGTCGGCGCAAGGTTTCGGATGGGCGTATGGCGACAAGCCCACGTTCGTCCTGACCACCCGCGATCTCTCACGGACCCACGAGTCCGTCGAGTTTCACTCGGGCGATCTTGCGCAGTTTGTCAATGAGCGGTTACGGCCCAGGTTCGGTGCGATTTGGTTTGTCGGGGGCGGCGCCGTTGCGGGCGAGTGCCTGCGGCTGGGGCTCGCGGACGAAATGCGGTATTCGATCGTGCCGATTCTCATCGGCGATGGCATCTCGTTCTTCGAGAAGCTCGACCGCGACGTTCCCCTGCATCTGGTCGAAGTGAATGCCACCAAGAGCGGCATGGGGGCGCTGCGTTACCAAGTGACGGCAATTCAGGGCGAGGCCGAGTGACGCTGGGAAGGGCGCGCGAGGAGGCAGTTGGTGGGTGAGCGGCGGACCTAATCACC
>JANOIK010001232.1:0-3128 GCA_031407585.1 Planctomycetota bacterium
CTACTGCGCGTGAAGTTCGACGAGACGCTGTCGATCTTCCTGTCGAAGCTCGTGCGGTGGGGGATCTTGCTGCTGGTTGGCATGACGTGCCTCAACTCGTTCGGCATTCAGACCACGGGGTTTGCCGCTGTGATCGGCGCCGCGGGCCTGGCGATCGGGCTGGCGTTTCAGGGGACGCTCTCGAACTTTGCCGCCGGCGCCATGTTGCTGATCTTCCGACCGTACAAGGTGGGCGACTCGGTCGTCGTCGCAGGCAACGCCGGCACGGTGGCCGAGATTGAACTCTTCACTACCGCCCTCGACACGTCGGACAACCGCCGCGTGATTATCCCCAACGGGTCGATCTTCGGCGCGGTCATCGAAAACCACACGGCCAATCTTGTCCGCCGCGCCGAGGTTCTGGTCGGCGTGGCGTACTCTGCCGACATCGATCAAACGCGGGCCGCGCTCAACCGGGCCGTGGCGAGCGTCACGCTGCTCGCGCCGGAGCGCAAGGTCGAGGTGGCACTGCTCAACCTCGGCGCCTCGAGCGTCGATTGGGCCGTGCGCGGCTGGGCCAAGCGCGAAGTGCTGGGCGACGCCCGGCAGGCGTTGCTCCGAGCGGTGAAGATCGAACTGGAGCGGTCGGGGATCGACATCCCATTCCCGCAGCTTCAGATTCATCTTGATCCGCAGCCCGCGGCGGAAACGGGTCGCCGCGCGGCGTAGCGGCCCTGGCGTCTCTCACGGGCCGCGCCCACAATGGCGGGCATGGACGTGGTCAATCTGTCGGCGGCGCCGCCGTTTCGCACGAAAGACGGCTCGGAAATTCGCGAGCTTTTGGCGCATCGCAACTCGGCGATTCGCAATCAGAGCCTCGCCGAAGCCCGGTTACCCGTTGGCGCCGCGACCGATCCGCATTTTCACCCGCGGGCCGAGGAGATTTACTTCCTGCTGGACGGCCGGGGGCGTATGCAGATCGAGGCCGACGTTCGCGAGGTCGGCCCCGGCGACGCGATTGCGATCCCGCCCGGGGCGCGGCACCAGATCACCAATACGGGCGAACGGGCGCTGCGGTTTCTTTGTAGTTGTGCTCCTTGTTATGAGCATGAGGATACCGTGATTGTTGGGGATTGGCCTTGAAGCGAAGCTGCAAGCACGGGGTCGACCGCCAATCCTCCGCAACCTACTCACTTACTCACCTACTCACCACTCACTCCCCTACTCCTACTCCCATGCCAAACACACGCACTGAACGCGATACGATGGGCGAGATGCAGGTCCCGGCGAACGCCCTCTACGGCGCTTCGACCGCACGGGCCGTCGATAACTTTCCCGTTTCGTTCAAACCCGTGCCGTCGTCGGTGATCCACGCGTTCGGTCACCTGAAGGCCGCGTGTGCTGCCGCGAATCAGCAGCTCGGCAAACTCGACAAGTCGATTGCGGAGGCGATCATCAACGCGAGCGAGGAAGTCGCCTCCGGCAAATACGACGTCGAATTCCCCGTGGACGTTTACCAGACCGGCTCGGGCACCTCGACCAACATGAACGCCAACGAGGTGATCGCCAATTTGGCCAACGTGTGGTACGGCTTGCAGGCAGGAATGACTGGCGTGAAGGGCGCCATTCATCCCAACGACCACGTGAACATGGGCCAGTCGTCCAACGACACGTTTCCC
Source organism: Planctomycetota bacterium (assembly GCA_031407585.1). Taxonomy (GTDB): domain Bacteria; phylum Planctomycetota; class Planctomycetia; order Pirellulales; family Lacipirellulaceae; genus Lacipirellula. Next base: position 1,659 of record JANOIK010001232.1, read on the forward strand.
GCGGCGATGCACATCGCGGGGGCGGTCGAGATCAAGCAGAAGCTGATTCCGGCGCTCGAGCGACTCGCCGCCGACCTGCAGGCGAAGGCCACCGAGTGGGACTCGGTGGTGAAGATCGGCCGCACGCATTTGATGGACGCCACGCCGATTCGCGTGGGGCAGGTGTTCGCGGGGTACGCGGCTCAGGCCCACTATGCCGCTGTCCGCGCGGGGCGAGCCCTCGCGCGGCTTGAGGAAAACTTGCCAATCGGCGGCACGGCCGTCGGCACGGGAATCAACACGCACCCCGACTTCGCGGGCAAGGTGTGCGCCGAGCTTTCCAAAAAGCTCGGCGTCGCGTTTCAAGAGGCCGACAACCATTGCGAGGCCCAGGCCGCAAAGGATTCGTTCGTGGCGGCCCATGCCGAGCTGAAAACGATCGCCGTGTCGCTCTCGAAGATCGCCAACGACATTCGCTGGCTCGGCAGCGGCCCGCGGTGCGGCCTGTTCGAGCTGCTGCTGCCCGAGACGCAGCCCGGCAGCTCGATCATGCCGGGGAAAGTGAACCCGGTGATCGCCGAGTCGATGATCATGGTCGCGTGCCGCGTGATCGGCAACGATGCGGTCGTCACGACGTCGGGGCTGGGCGGCGTCGGCTCCCTGTTCGAGCTGAACGTGGCGATGCCGGTGATGATCGACGCGTTTATGGAATCGGTGAAGCTGCTGGCGAACGTGTCGAATGTGTTCGTCGATAAGCTTCTCACCGGCCTAATTCTGAATGCCGACCGCTGCCGGGCGCTGATCGACCAATCGCTGATGATGGTCACGAGCCTGGCCCCAGTGTTGGGCTACGAAACGTGCGCGAAGCTTGCCAAGCAGGCGTTCAAAGAGGACAAGACGATTCGCGAACTCGTCACCGAGCAGAAGCTCCTACCGCCGGAGAAGCTCGATGAGTTGCTCGATCCGGATTCGATGACGCGGCCGGGGTAGGTGGGCGATTCGCACGCGACACGACGGGCCGCCATCGCCGCTGGCGCCAAAATGGGCAGTCTGCGGCGACACTTCCGGTTTTTCTTGCCGTTTCGATTACGGGGAGTTGGCGACTCCGGCCGATACTCACACAGCGCACGCGCTGCGGACCCACGGAGGGGCTGTCGGCGCGCCTGCTTTTCGGCTCGGTCGAAACTCGTCGGACTCCACGATCATGGACGTGAAACTCTTCGGCAGCGCCGCCCGTGCGGGCCGCGCTTTGCTAGCGTTGACGGCGTGCTGCGGAGCGGCCGCGCCAAGCGCCCTGTTCGCGGACTCCAGCACGATGGAGTTCGTCACGGCGACCGACGCCTCGGCGAGCGACGCGCCGCAGATGGCCGAGCCTGTCGAGCCGTCGGACCTAGTCATTCATATCGCGGACGACGCCCTCGCGGCGCCGGCGACGATGGCGGCTCCCGCCGCGGCGCCGCTCGGTCGCGGGGACCTCACAGTCGTTGCCAA
>JANOIK010001242.1:0-1702 GCA_031407585.1 Planctomycetota bacterium
GTCCTCGCTCGCCCCTCGCTGTACGTCTACGTACTATCCCGGGGCTCGCTGCGGGCCGTCGCGCACTCGGGCCGCTCGCCCCATTTTGGGATAGGTTCCAGTGAAGGGGCGCGCGCGGCGCGGAAGTTGCGTCGTACGCGCAGCGGTCAGCGGCGCTGGACTTCGGCGCGCCCGAATGCGGATAGAAAACCCGTGCGGCGGGCAGTCGCCTATCCCTGACCACGCAGGCTGGCGGGCAACCCTGCCAAGGCGGCTCCAGGCATCGCCACGAAGGTTCGTCGGTCCATCACTGAATGATTTCGTCCGCGCGCTGCAGCACGGATTGCGGGATCGCCAAGCCGAGCGACTTGGCCGACTTGAGATTGACGACGAGAATGAATCGCGTCGGCTGCTCGATGGAGAGCTCCCCTGGCTTGGCACCCCTCAGGATCCGATCGACATAGCGGGCGGCGAGTTGCACGTACTCGCTGCGCGGGGGTGCGAAGGCGATCAGCCCGGTGGCGGGCAGCGAGTTGCTGTTGCCAACGAGCGCGAGCGGGAGCCCGTTCGCGTGCGCGAAATCCGCAATCACCTCGCGTCTGGACATGATCGCCGTTTCCGCAGCCAGCAGTATCGATTCCGCTTTCGCGCGGCGGACGGCCGCGAAAGCGGCATCGAGATCGCCGTCGCCCGCAACGTCGACGAGTTGCACGTGTATCCCCAGAGACGCGCCGTCCGCAACCATTTTTCTGGAGAACGACGCAGCATGCTGGTTGGTCGGATTGTTGAACAAGGCAACGCTACGCAACCGCGGAACCGTCTCCTTCAGGTGCTGCAGCAGTTTGCCGGCGATTTCATTGGCAAGGAAGCTCGAGCCGGTGATGTTGCCGCCCGGTTTGCGGAAGTCCGGGACGATCCCGAGCTCGACCGGGTTCCCCACGCCGATCATCACGATGGCGATCGATTTGGTCGCCTGTTTCAGGGCAAGCGTGGCGGGCACGGACTGCGCGAGAATGACGTCGGGCGCCTGTGCGACGAGCTCGGCGGCCATCGACGGCAGGCGTTCGTTCCTGCCTTCGGCCGTTTGCGGCTCGAGCAACAGGATGTTCTGGCCGTCGATCCACCCGAGTTTCTCCAATTCGGGCCGCAGCAGCTTTAGGAAAGACTCGGCGTCGGGACGGGCGGACGTGAAGAGAGAGCCGATGCGACGCGTTGGTGCGTGGACCTGGGCACGCAGGCCGGCTGACAACCCGAGCAGCATTCCCGAGAGGGCGACGACGAACGCTCGCCGCTCGCCGGACAGCCCCAACGACCGGAACTTCCGCGTGCCGTGCATGGCTGCGTCCTTGGTTGGCCGACCGACGTTGGTTACCTAGTCGTATAGGCTCATTCCCCCGGCGGCACAACGGAAATGTCCGCTACGGCGCAGTCGCTGATTTGAGTCGCGCTTCCCAGCCGATCGGTCAGCCTTGGCCGGCTGGTCGGGAGCGCGGGTCGAACGCCGTCGCGCACGCATCGGCGACATTCGCAGGCGTCATTGCGCAATTGTCCGATGGCGGGCGTTGCCATAACATCCGGTGGTGCCGGAGCAGCATTCGCGGCATCCATGGATCGCTTCGAAAGGACCTTCCGATGCAGCATATCCGTCGCCAACCGTCATGGCTGAACAATTGCCTGGTCGCGCTTGTGATGCTGAGCGCATCCTGGGCGGGGATCGTCGACG
>JANOIK010001246.1:0-1594 GCA_031407585.1 Planctomycetota bacterium
CCAAGCCCCCGGAGGACGCGACCTCCATCGTGAATCCTCCGTCGATGCCGGAGAACACGGTGATGCAGCCGCCGCGGCCGATGTTGCCCCCCGCCGACGTCACCATCGCGCCGATGATGCCCGCGCGAGCGGCGCCTCCGCCGATGCCGCATGCGGTGCCCGCGATGAAGCTGCCGCCGGTCAACGCACCGAACCCGACCTCGACCGTCTCGCCGCCGCCGTTCGTCGCGCCGCCAAACCTGGGAGCTCCCGCCGCGCAGCCGCCCTCGGTGGTCGTCGACCCGAAGGTGTCGAAGCCGTCGACCGCGCCGCCGGGCACGCCTTCGGCCATCACCGGCGCCGACGCGCACCAGGGCGAGACGCAGGCGCGGGCGCCGCAGGTCGGCACGCGCATTCACCACTACGAGATCATCCGCCGCATCGGCCGCGGCGGCATGGGCGCCGTCTACCTCGCGCGCGACACGCGCCTCGGCCGCCGCGTGGCGATGAAGTTCCTGCACACGCACTCCGCCGAGCTGACGAAGCGCTTCATTCTCGAGGCGCGCACCACCGCCGCGGTCAGCCACGAGAACATCGTCGTCATCTTCGAGGTCGACGCCTGGCAGGGCAGCCCGTTCATGGTGTTCGAATACCTGCAGGGCAAGACGCTCGGGCAGGTGTTGCCCGATGACGGCCAGCCGATCGCGCCGGGTCGCGCGGTCGAGCTGATGGTGCCCGTGGTGCGCGCGCTCGCGTACGCCCACACGCAGGGCATCGTGCACCGCGACCTCAAGCCCGACAACGTCATCATCACCGAGTCGGGTCACACCAAGGTGCTCGACTTCGGTATCGCGAAGGTGCTCCAGGGCGACGAGAAGGCACCCGAGTTCGCGAGCCGCCCGCGCGCTCCGAAGACGAGCCTGGAAGACGAAGACGACTCAGAGCTCACGAGCTTCGGCGCGATGATGGGCACGCTCGCGTACATGGCGCCCGAGCAGTGGGGCATCGGCGTGCCGATCGACCACCGCGCCGACATCTGGGCCGCGGGCATCATGCTGTTCAAGATGCTGAGCGGGAAGCACCCGCTCGACCCGCTGCGCGGCCAGCAGCTGATGGTCACCGGCATGCTGAACGAGGCGATGCCGCTGCTGAAGACGAAGGTGTCCGATGTTCCGGCGCAGCTGGCAGAGGCCGTCGACAAGTGCCTCATGAAGCACAAGGACAAGCGGTGGCCCGACGCCGTGTCCCTGCTGCGTGCGCTCGAGCCGTACCTTCCGGGCAGGTTCACGAGGGAGCTGAAGATCGACGAGAGCCCGTATGCGGGCCTGTCGTCGTTTCAGGCAGTGATCACGAACACCAGCTCAGGCGCCGGAAGCGCTTGAAACGAAGCAGTTTTCCGCAAGCCGCGCGATCGCGGCGTGGTGCGTGCTCCACGCCGCCCACTCTTGCGCGGCCCAGGTGCGCACCACCGCCGCATGCTCACTCGCGGTCGCTGCGCTCACGACGCTGTGCGCCGTCGTCGACGCATGCTGCGCCGGTGCGGCGAAGTGCGGCCACTGCTTGACCGCCGCTGACAAGCGCTGCAGGTGCGCGGGAACTTCGCTGGGCGACAAAC
>JANOIK010000029.1:0-2666 GCA_031407585.1 Planctomycetota bacterium
CGCTGCCGCGCAGGACGCCGCGGATTCCATCAATCGCGGGCTTGACTACCTCCGCGAAAAGGGCCAGGCCGAGGACGGCACGTTCACCGCGCAAGCTGGGCCGGGAATTACGGCGCTGGTCGTCACCGCGGCAATTCGCAATGGGGCAGCGCTCGACGACCCCATCGTGGCCAAGGGGCTCAAGGCGCTCGAAGGGTTCGTGAAGCCCGATGGCGGCATTTATGGACGCACGCCGAACTACGATACGTGCGTCGCGCTCTTGGCTTTCAGCGCGGCCAACGCAGATGGCAGGTATAAGGAAATCATCGACAACGCCGAGGCGTTTCTGCGCGGCTTGCAGATTGGCTCGGGCGACGACACCGACCAAAGTAAGTTCACCTACGGCGGCGTCGGGTACGGCGGGAAGGAGCGGCCCGACCTCTCGAACACCAGCTTCATGATCGAGGCGCTCGTCGCAGCCGGGGCGCAGGCGGACGACGAGGCGATCCAGCGGGCGCTGGCGTTCGTGTCGCGATGCCAAAACCTCGAAGGCTCGGGCAACGACACGCCGTTCGCCGCAAAGGTGAAGGACGGCGGGTTTTACTACGTGATCCCCACCGAGCCGGTCGACCCCAGCAGTGATGACGAACGGTACACCGAGAACGGCGGCCTGCGGAGCTACGGCTCGATGAGCTACGCGGGGTTCAAGAGCCTGGTCTACGCGGGCCTCACGCCGGACGATCCGCGGGTGAAGGCGGTGGTCGATTGGGTGGGCAAGAACTACTCGGTGAAGGAAAACCCGGGCGTCGGCGACGCGGGACTGTTCTACTATTACCATTCGTTCGCGACGGCGCTCGCGGCGGCGAGGCTCGACGAGATCACGGGGCCGGATGGCGCCAAGCACGACTGGCGCGCGGACTTGGCCGCGGAGCTCGCATCGCGGCAGAACGAGGATGGGTCGTGGACGAACTCTAATCGGCAGTGGTTCGAGAATGATCCGAATCTGTCGACGGCTTTTGCACTGTTGGCGCTACAGCACTGCCAAGAAGCGGCGCGGCAGGCGACGCCGTGAGGAGCGACGTTTAACCACGAATGTCACGAATAAGCACGAATGACGAAGCGGGGGAGCCGTCGAAAAAGGTTCCTGGCACCTTTTCTGGCCCCTTTTCTGGCCCGAAACCTGATGGCGTTGTGTCCGTGGTCCGCGTGCTGCACGATAGCGTCGACCTGGAACAGCATCTGCCTCGCGACGACGAGGGCGGCGCCGATGAGTGACGACAAACCGGAAAAGGTTCCTGGCACCTTTTTGGGTGTTGTGGCGTCGCTGTCGTGGGCGCTCAACGTGGGACTGCTGATCGGGCTTGTGGCGTGGATTTGGTTCGATCACAGGTTCATGGAGCCCTTTCAATGGTTCCCCGGATTTGTCAAACCTGGGAGTCCAACCGACCTCCCCATGACGATGGAGCGTTGGTTTGCACTGAAGGTTTTGGTTGTCGTTGCCGGGGTAAGCTTCGTTGGAATTTTGGCGGGACTCGTTTTTGGCGCGGCAAGGCATCGGCGGTTGCGTGCGTGGTTGGCGCTGACTGCGCTCGTTGCTGGTTGGCTGGCGCTGGCGGTGACTTGGCCGGAGCTTAAGTGGACGAGCCAGGCGTGGCGCATGGGCGGGCGGAAACCGGAGCTCGAGCGGATTGCGCGGCCATTGCGCAATGACTGGCCGCGCGACGACGGGGCTCTCGTCGAAATTGGGCCGTTCAGCGCCTATCCCATCGGCGATTCACGGACGCTCATGCTGCTGACTCAGAAGCAGGCATGGTCGGAGCGCGGCTGGGGCGTGTCGACTATCGAGCGCTCGCCGAACGGCGGCCTGCGCATGAAACTCACCGAGGACGAACTTGGCTCGTGGGTCGAGTGGCATCCCAAGGGCGAGCGGCCGGAGTCCTTCGTTGGGGGGCTGGCGGAGACCAACACGCTGGAGCGCTCGCGAGCGCTGGGGGGCGGGTGGTTTTTGGTGCGGTATTGATCGCGGGGATCGAGGGGTGAGTGTGTGGAGAGGCGCGCGGCGGGGCGGACTGGTCGCTTAAGCAACCAGTCCGAGGTGGGATGGCGGCGGCGTCCAGGGGCCCTAGCGCGCGTCGGCGCCATTTGCGGTACGGAGTACGCCGCACTCAGTTACCGACAAGGCACACTACTTTTTGCCAGGCCGCCATTAATGCGTCGCTGGCCGTGGATGAGGGAGCGGCGGGAATCCCTCCCCTGCCCCCTCCCTTCGAGGGAGGGGGATAAGACCGGCGATACCATCGCCGGCTTTATGCACGGAGCATCTATTCTTCCGTGACGGTCGCCTTCTCGATCTTGTCGCCCTGCTTGATCGAGTCGACCACCTTTTGGCCGTCGCCGATCACCTTGCCGAAGACCGTGTGCTTGTTGTCGAGCCAAGGGGTCGCGATGTGCGTGATGAAGAACTGCGAGCCGTTGGTATTGGGGCCCGAATTGGCCATCGAGAGAATGCCGGGGCCGGAGTGCTTGAGGTCCTTGTGGAACTCGTCGTTGAACTTGTAGCCGGGGTCGCCCGTGCCGGTGCCCTTGGGGCAGCCGCCCTGGATCATGAAGTTGTCGATGACGCGGTGGAACTTCAGGCCGTCGTAGAAGCCTTCGCCGATGAGCTTCTCGAAGTTGGCGACGGTCTT
>JANOIK010000052.1:0-2140 GCA_031407585.1 Planctomycetota bacterium
CATGAGAATCACCGCCTCCTGCCCATCGAACCGGGCGAGCGTGCGCTTCTCCTTCGTCAGATCCACGGCCGTGCCGAGATCGCTGATCCGCAGCGGCACGTCGTCCACCGTCGCCACGACCAGGTCGTTAAAGTCTCGCGAGTCCGGCATTCGCCCCAGCGTGCGCAGACTCAGCTCGCGGTAGCCTTCGTCCACGCGGCCCGCGGGCACCTCGGCGTTTTGAGCCACGATCGCGTCGTACACCTGCATGATCGACGTGCGGTACGCCGCGAGCCGCCGAGCGTCGATCCGCACCTGGACCGCGCGATCGGTGGCGCCCTCGATCATGATCTGGCCCACGCCGTGCGCACTCTCGATCGTGCTCTTCACATAGCGATCGGCCAGAAAATACAGCTCGCGAATCTCCCGCGGCCCCGACACCGCGAGCGTCATGATCGGCGAAGCGTCGAGGTCCTGCTTCTGCACGACCGGCGGGTCGATGTCCGGCGGCAGGCGGTTGATCACGCCGGCGACCGCGTCGCGCACGTACTGCGACGCCACGTTGATGTTCTGGTCGAGCCGAAACGTGAGAATGAGCATCGACACGCCGTCGTTGCTCAACGATCGCAGCTCATCGAGCCCCGCGACGGTCGCCACGGCGTCCTCGAGCACTTGCGTGACTTCGGACTCCACCTCAGCCGAGGCGGCGCCGGGATACGTGGTCATCACGCGGATGGTCGGCAGGTCGATGTTGGGAAAGCGGTCGATGCCGAGCTGGTTGTACGAAGCGGCGCCCGCGACCACGACGGCCGTGATGAGCATCAGCGCGAACACGGGCCGCTGCACACAGACTTGAGCCAACCACTGCACGGCGCGTTCCCCTTACGTCCCCTCGGGCTCACCCGCCGGCGCCACGGGTCCCTCATAACCTTCAGCCGCCGACTGCACCACAATCGTGCCTTCCTTGATCCCCTCCAAAATCTCGATCCGCTCCGGCGTCCGACGCCCCGTGCGCACGGTGGTCTGCGTCGCGACGCCCTCGCGCACCTCCCACACCTTTTGCACGCCCGCAAACTGGCTCACCGCGCTCGCCGGCAGCGAGAGCGCCGTCGCCTCGTCGTCAACCGTGATCTCGCCCTCGGCGAACAGCCCGGCCTGCAGCGTCAAGTCGTCGTTCGGAACGTCGGCCTCGATTCGCACCGAGCGACTGCTCTGGACCACGGTGGGGCTCACGCGGGAAATCTCCGCCTCGAGCGGCTCGTCGATGCCCGCCACGCGAATCGAAATTAACTGCCCGATCGCCACGCGCGCCGCCTGGCTCTCCGGCACGCCGGCCGTGAAGCGAAGCCGATCGATCCGCACGAGCGCCACGACCGCCTGCCCGACTTGCACGTACGTGCCCGGCGACACGTGCTTCGCGTCGACCAGCGCATCGAACGGCGCCACCACTTCGGCGTCGTCGAGTTGCTGCTGAGCGAGCGCCAGTTCGGCCCGCCGCACGCCGATAGTCGACACCTGCTCGCGCACCGAGTTGACCGCCGACATGTACCGCGCTTCGGCCGTCTTAAGCTGGGCGGTGAATGTTTCGTACTCCGCGTCGGTGATCGCATTGGTCGGCAGCAGGCGATCGGCGCGAGCGACCGCGGCCTTGGCTTCGTCGATCATCGCTTGCTCGAGCATCACGGGCGCCGCCGCGGTGATCTCGATTTTGGTTTCGTCGTCGGCCGGCGTGCGGCCGATCGCGGCGCACGCCTGCGACAGTTGAGCCTCGGCCTGCTGCACCCGGATTGCGAGCTCGCGTCGATCGAGCGTCATGAGCAGCGCGCCGTGTTTTACGACGGAGCCAAGGTCGACGCTCACCGTTTCCACGCGGCCCGCGAGCTTCGAGCCGATCGTCGCCTGCTCGTCGGCGAGCAAGCTCCCCTGCACGCGCACGGTCACTGGCCACGGCTCGCGCTTGGCCTCGATGAGCCGAACTTCCTTGGCCTCGGGTTGTTCGCGCGCGGGCCCCGCGGCGGAGCTCTCGGCGCCCGGCTTTGAGCAACCGGCCACGACGACAACCGCCGCGCAGCTTACCGCGATCGGCAGCCAGCAAAGGGCAACGCGGCGGGAAGAAGCGGACGGCATCGGGAGCGGCTCGAAGGGGCGACCAAAGGGGCGA
>JANOIK010000072.1:0-19506 GCA_031407585.1 Planctomycetota bacterium
GACCTGGAAACGGGCAAGATGATTTGGACCGTTCACAGCCAGGGCGAAGGCGTGACGCCCTCGGTGGTGATCGGAAAGGACCTGATCTACACCTGCTCGGGCTTCGACAAGCCGACGATCCGCGCCGTGCGCTTCGGCGGCAAGGGCGACGTGACGGCGACGCACATCGAGTGGGAGCAAACCCAGGGCGTGCCCTCCATCGCGTCGTTGGCGTACGTCGAGCCGCACGTGTACTCGGTGACCGACCAGGGCGTGCTCTCGTGCTTCGACGCCCAGACCGGCAAGCAAGTGTGGAAGCACCGCATCGGCGGCAAGCACGTCGCGTCGCCGGTCGCGGCCGACGGCCGGCTCTACTTCCTAGCGGAGGCAGACGGCGAGACTGTCGTCATCGAGCCGGGCGCCGAGTATAAGGAATTGGCTCGCAACAGCGTGGGCGAGCTGTGCAAGGGCTCGATCGCGGCGTCGCAGGGGAACCTGTTCATTCGGTCGGACAAACACCTGTTCTGCATCGGCGAGAAGCCGGCGGAGTGAGCGCCGATTGCGACCGAATCATCGAACTGGAGTCGTTGAATCGCTTCAAATGGGATAGGTTGCCGCTCGACAACCTAACCCACAACGCCTCAGCGATGAGGGCGAGGAACAATGTTGCGGCAAGGATGCATCCTAGGAGCGTTGGCGATCTGCGCCGCGACCTCCGCGCTGTCCAACGGCGCCGGGCTAACGATACTCCCGGATCTCACGCCAGGTCGGCCGCTTTTCATCTCTAGGCTTACGCCGGATGGGCAGAGCGTAGTCGGTATCGACGGTTACGATCTCTTCCGTTGGTCGGCCGCGGAAGGCCAAGTTGTGATCGATCAACTCCCGCAGTCCATCGGCGGCTTGCAACTGTCGCCGACCAGTATTTCAAGTGATGGCCGTGCGGTTCTCATGCAAGCACCGCCTGGCCCCCAGTCTGGTGAAGCGTATTGCTGGACACGTGAGCGCGGGCTGGTCAATCTTGGACTCTCTCCGAGCGCCGAATTTGGCGTTGTGGGTAAAGCAGCGTCGAACGCCGGCGCCGTCGTGTTCGGCGTGTGGCAAAAGTACGAACCCGTGGTGACCTTGGACGAGTCTGGGAGATTTGTGCAGTCTTTGGATCTCAGGGCATTTCGCTGGTCAGATCACTTGGGGAGCCGTGCGGTCCAAGGATTGAACTATGTCGTTGATGTTTCAGCAGACGGCTCAGCGATGACGACAGCCCGCCAGTTTCCAGGTAATAAATCCGAGTCAATTATTTGGACCGAGGCGGCCGGGATACTGGGGCTTGGCGACTTGCCAAATGGCCAACAGAACAACGAGCCGATCGCCATCTCGGCGGATGGAGGCGTCGTCGTCGGCAAGGCCGCCGTTGCCAACTTGAGTGGCATGTGGCGCGCTTACCGTTGGACCGCGACCGCCGGGATGCAATCGCTGGGAACGCTCGGAGACGGCAGCGAAGCGACCATGGTCTCGGGAGATGGAAAAGTCGTAATTGGATTGGTCTCTGACTACGTGCCATTTCCGTTTGGAATAATCAATCGCCACGAATCATTTCTATGGGATGAAACGCACGGCATGAGGAGATTGCGAGAGGCATTTGAAGATTACGGAATCCATCTTGGCAGCCGCGATGAAGGACAAACCCACGAAGCGCTGCAGATTTCCTTCGACGGCAAGAAGATTCTTGGGCGTACCTCCACAACGATTGAAGGAACATTTCCTCCTCTAGATCGATCGCATCTTTGGATCGCAAATTTGCAAGTTCCTGAGCCCCATGGATACTCTGCGATTGCATTCTCGATTCTTGCCTTGTTGCGAATGAATTCGGGGAACGGAAGCGGCCGACTCACATCCAACCACCGCAGCAGGCGAAGAACCTAGCAAGCTACAGACGCTCCGTTACAAAAAAAGGCGCCGCGGAGCAAGCTCCGCGGCGCCTTCGTTTCACTGCGTTCGTTGAAGCGCGACGCGCATGGGGCGCTTCGCGCTGTGCGAACTACTTACCCTTCTTCGCCGGGGCGGCCTTGGCCTTGCCGGCGGGTTGCTGCTTGGGGCTCTTGGCCGGCTTGGCGGCCTTGGCCGGCTTCTTTGCCTGTGCCATCGTTGCGATCTCCTTGATCAGAGGGTCCGACGACGCGGTGCACGAATGTTGCACACCGAAAAGAAGGAAGCGTCGCCGGTTGGCCGCGGAGGTTAGGAAGCAGCGGCGAGACGGTCAAGGCGAGTAGGCTGGGCGCGGCGCATGGCATCGCGATTCAGTGTTCGCGCGGAGTGCGCGCGGAGCGGGGGCCGGGGTTGCACGCACGAAGCGTCGCTTACAAAGATGTCATGCACAGCGTCCGACGAGTCGCGAGGCGCCGCGTCCGCGAAAGTCTCCCTCCCGCAAGCGTTAAAACCGGTACGTCGGATAAGATTTGCCGCCGTTTTTGGCCCTCATCGCGGCCCGGGACCCGTCTTGGGCACTTTCGTGAAATGGCCCCGTCGGGAATAATGACGGACCTCGCGCCGTGCCCTTCGCACCCGCGCGAGAGTCGGCGTATCGGCGACTCGCGGACATCTGTTAGATTCTGCGGTTTGGCCAGCCGCGTCGGCGGCGGATGCTAGCATTGCTCCTGTCGATCTGCGAGTCACGCCGTCTTATGGCGAAACGATCTTTCTACGCCCGATACGCCTGGCCGATCCTGATCGCCCATGTGTTGCTCATTCCGGTTGTTTGCATCTCCGCGCTCCGCGCGGTAAAGAGCAATCGGAACGACATCTCCGACTGGCTGCCCAAGGACTACGACGAGACGCGCGAGCTGGGCTGGTTTCGCAAACACTTTGTCGCGGACCAGTTTGTGTTGATCAGTTGGGATGGCGCCAATTTGGGTGAGGATCCTTCGGGCAAGGACGACGACCCGCGCATCGCCAAGCTCGTCGCCGAACTAAAAAAGGCGCGGCTCGAAAACCCCGACGGTAGCGGCCCGGTTCCCGTGTTCAAGGCCGAGGGGATTACCACGGGGCGGTCGGTTCTCAATCAGCTCATGGCCCCGCCCACGAGCATGGGGCGCAACCACGCGACCGAACGGCTCACGGGCTCGCTCATCGGCCCAGACGGCAAACAAACGGTGGTGATGGCTCACCTGACCGAGGTGGCATCCAAGAACTTGCGCGCGTCGATCGGCCGGCCGGTTAAGCGGTTTGGGATCGTTCGCAAGGCGCCGTCCCCGTTCTTCGTGGCGCTCCACAATGCGGGAATTGCCGACGATGAGGTACGGCTGGGCGGCCCGCCCATCGACAACAACGCGATCGACGAGGAAGGCGAGAACTCGCTGGTCAAGCTGGCCGGGCTCGCTGGTTTGCTCGGGCTTTCACTGTCGTACTACTCGCTCCGCAGCGTTCGCATGACGTTGGTTGTGTTCAGTTGCGGGGTTTTCAGCGCCGCCTTGTCGCTGGCCATCGTGCGGTGGAGCGGGTTCTCGATGGACGCGATCCTGATGTCCATGCCGGCGCTGATTTACGTGCTCGCGGTCTCCGGCGCCGTGCACATCACCAACTACTATCGGCAGGCGGTCATCCACCACGGCTTCGAAGGCGCGGTGGAGCGCGGCATCCGCCACGCTTGGAAGCCGGCGTTTTTGTGCTCGATCACCACCGGCATCGGCCTGGCGTCGTTGCACACGAGCCAGATTATCCCGATCGCGAAGTTCGGCGATTTTTCTGCGATTGCCGTGTTTGCGATGCTGATCATTTTGTTTCTGTTCCTGCCCGCCATGCTGAAGCTGTGGCCGTGGACGCCGCCGGAGATGCGCGGCAAGAGCGCGGCTCATGCCATCTCGGAAGGCAAAGCGCAGGAGTTTGCCCAGGATCACGCCGGCGAACGGTGGGCCCGATTTGGCATGTGGGTGGATAGACACCACAACAAAGTCGCCGCGTCGTGCTTCTTCGTGATCGCCGTGCTGTGCATGGGCCTGCCGCGCGTGACCACGTCGATCGACCTGCTCAAACTTTTCAGCGAGGACGCGCGGCTGCTGTCCGACTATCACTGGTTCGAGGACCACTTGGGCCGGATCGTGCCGCTGGAATTGGTGCTGCGTTTTCCCGAAGCGACGCGGGCCGAGGCCCCCGGCACGGAGAATCTCCCCGCCGGCCGGCTCGTGGCCCGGCATTCGTTCCGCGAGCGGATGCGGATGGTCGCCCTCGTGGAGAATTCGATCCACCGGCGGCTCGGCGAAGAAGGCGAGGACCTTGTCGGAGCCACGATGTCGGTCAACACGTTCGCCCCCGAGTTGGGCGGCGCGGAAGCAGGCACCGGCGGAACGGCCTATCGCGGCGGTTCGAAGAAAAACCTCTTGGAAAGCCGCGAGGCGTTTGAGGGCTCAGGCTTCTTGCGAACCGACAAGGACAACGAAGACGACGAGCTGTGGCGCGTGAGCGTCCGCGTCGCGGCGTTCTCCGACGTCGATCAGGGCATGGTCGTCGAGCACATTCGCGACGCGGTCGAGCCCGTGCTAACCGCCCGCAGCGCCGCAGTCACGGCGCTGTCGCGCCTTGCCCAGCTTCGCGAGGGCAATCCCAGCGGCGCCCGCGTCTTGTTCTGGACGCCAGGCGAGGATCTCGAGTCTCCCATGGCCACGGAAAGCCCTGGGCCCTTCCTGGCAACGAAGAACGTCGGAGCGACTCGCTCGGCAACCCGCATTGCGTCGCTCGATGACGAGGAGTTCGCGAAGGTTGCCGATAACGTCAAAAGCAATTTCGCGGGGGTCATTCTTGGTCCCGGCTTTACAGAGGCCGACAAGCAACGGCTGCGCGCGGAGAAGATCGACATCCTGGCCGTGTACGACCAGGTGGAGAACGTGCGCGCCGAAAAGCTGGCCGAGGAGATGGCTGAGGGGGAGCGGTCGGACGACGTCAATGTTGTCTACACCGGCGCCATTCCGGTGGTTTACAAAGCGCAGCGCGAGCTGCTGAACAGCCTGATTCAAAGCACATGCTGGTCGTTCGGCACGATCACGCCGCTGATGATGTATGTGTGCGGCGGCGTGCTGGCCGGGCTGGTGGTGATACTGCCCAACGCGCTGCCCGTGCTGGTTGTGTTCGGCGGCATGGGGTGGCTCGGCATTCCGGTCGATATCGGCTCGATGATGGCGGCCAGCATCGCGCTGGGCGTCGCGGTGGACGACACGATCCACTTTCTCGCGTGGTTCAACGACGACTACAAGGCGTTGGGCGACCGCCGGCTCGCTGTCCTGTCGGCATACCGCCGCAGTGCGACTGCAACGCTGCAGGCCGCGCTCATCAACGGGCTCGGCCTGAGCGTGTTCGCCACCAGCTCGTTCACGCCCACGAAACGGTTTGGCTGGCTGATGCTGGTGATTCTTATCGCCGGCATGGCGGCGGAGCTAATCATGTGCCCCTCGCTGCTGTTCGGCCCGATGGGCAAAGTGTTCGAAGGGAAGAAGAAGTCGAAGTCGAAGCCGGCCGATCCGGGCGAAGAGCCCGCGATCGCGAGCGTCCTGCACCAGGGGGGCGCGCACGAAAACGGCGCCATTCCGATCGATCGGCCGCATGGTAAGCGCGAGGCTCAGGGCTCGGGCATCCGCCGGCAGGCGTGAGCGCGCGGACGCCGTGAAATCGGCGGTCCCAAGATCGGCTCGCGGGGTTAAACTGGGCAAGCCGCATCACGCGGCCGATGGCAGAGGCCGTGGCCTCGCATTTCTATTGCGTCCCAGTCCTCCATACGCAGGTTGTTCGCCATGGCTTCGTCCGGTTCTTCGCAGCGCATGACGTTCACTCTGTGGGCCGTCTGCGTCATCGCCGCCATTGGCTTCGCGTTCGACACGTACGAACTGCTCATGCTGCCGCTGGTCGCGCGCGACGCGCTGTTGCAGCTCGGCGGGCCAACGTTCACGCCGGGGTCCGATCCGTTCACCAAGTGGTTCGGCCTGCTGTTCTATGTGCCGGCGGTGTGCGGCGGAATCTTCGGGCTGCTCGGCGGCTATTTGACTGACCGCCTCGGCCGCCGGCGAGTGCTCACGTGGAGCATCCTGCTTTACGCGTTCTCGGCGTTCGCGGCCGGCTACTCAACCAGCCTACCGATGCTGCTGTTCTTCCGCACGACGACGTTCGTGGGCGTGTGCGTGGAGTTCGTGGCCGCGACGGCTTGGCTGGCGGAGCTGTTCGACGACCCCCAGCAGCGTGAGCGCGTGCTGGGTTACACGCAGGGCTTCTCGTCGCTGGGCGGCATCCTGGTGGCGATCGTCTACGGGCTGATTCAGGAAAATCTCGGATCGGTTCACGAAATGTTCGGTTCGATGGCGCCTGGTGGCGCGGCGGTGGCGTGGCGCTACACGCTGATGAGCGGCTTGATTCCCGCGCTGCCGCTGATCATCATCCGGCCGTTCTTGCCCGAGTCGCCGAAGTGGGTCGAGCGCCGCGCGGCAGGCACGCTGCGCCGGCCGAGTCTCGGCGAGCTGTTCTCGCCGGCGCTGCGGCGTACGACGATCCTCACGACGATCATGGTGGCGTGCAGCTACGCGGTGGCGTTCGGCGCCATCCAGCAGTTGCAGCAGATCGTACCCGGCATCGATACCGTGCAATCGAGCATGCAGAAGGCGGGCGACGGCATGGCGCCGCCGGAAGCGGCCAAGGCCGCCGCGGGCGTTCGTACGCTGGCTGCAGCCAATTACACGAAGTCGCAGGAGATCGGCGGCCTGGTGGGGCGGTTCGCCCTGGCGATGCTCGTGGTGCAAATCGCCAGCCGGCGGAACCTGCTGCGGGCGTTTGTCGTGCCGGGGCTGTTGATCGTGCCCGCGGCGTTCTGGCTCTTCTCGCGCGGCCACGAACAGGTGTTCTTCCAATGGGACATGGGCTGGCTGCCGGGCTTTCACCATGTGAGCATCTCGCTCTTGGGCATCGCGATTTTCCTGGCAGGGTTTTTTACGGTTTCCCAGTTCAGCTTCTGGGGGAACTACCTGCCGCGGGCGTATCCCGTGCACTTGCGCGGCACGGGCGAAAGCTTCGCCGCGAACATTGGCGGGCGGATGTTCGGGACGCCGTTCGCGTTCATCACCCAGGAAATCGTGAGAAGGATCTCCGCAGAGGGAGCCAAGCCGCCCGAAGTGGCGCTGACGACCGCCAAGATCGCCGCGGGGGTGGCGCTCGTGCTGTTTCTGGTTAATCTAGTACTCTCGTTCCAACTGCCCGAGCAGACCGTGGGCGAGGACGAGGCGGGCGCGTAGCGGCATTTGCTCGCGAAGCTCGACGAAGGGCCACGTGCCTCCGGGGATCCCGGACCGCGTGGCGGTCTGACTTGCGGCTGGCACTTTCACACTCATCTAAAACGCGATCATGACCAACGAAACCCCGCGGGCGTGGTGGCGAGATCTCACTCGCTACCATTGGTTTGTATTTACCATCGCCAGCGCGGCGTGGTTTTTCGATTGCCTCGATCAGCGGTTGTTCTCGCTGGCGCGCATTCCCGCCATCGAAGCGCTGACGATCACGCCGGAACTGGTCGAGGAGCTAGGCGCCGCAAAAGTCAAAGAGAAGAACCTGACGTCGACGCCGGACATCGTCAAGGAGGAAGGAACCAAGGAAGCGAAGTCACGCGCCCAGGCGATGGGCAAAGATGTGACCGCAATCTTTTTGGTCGGCTGGGGCATCGGGGGGCTGATCTTCGGCGCGCTTGGCGATCGGTACGGTCGCGCGAAGATGCTAACTGTGACGGTGCTCATCTACTCGGCATGCACGGGGTTCAGCTACTTCAGCCGCACCTATGTTGACTTTGCTCTGGCGCGGTTTCTTACCGGGATCGGCGTCGGCGGCGTATTCGGACTGGCAGTGGCTCTCATCGCCGAGACGCTCACGGACTCGGCGCGCTCGGGCGCATTGGGTTGGCTGCAGATTCTCTCGACCGTGGGGAATCTTTCGGCCGGCGCCGTGCTATGGGTGATCACGAAATTGGTCAAGGCCGACGTGATCGCCGCGGCGAATAGTTGGCGGTGGATGTTTCTGGTAGGAGCGATCCCCGCGCTACTGGTCGTGTTCACAATGAAGTTTCTTCGCGAGCCGGAGCCGTGGCTGCGGGCAAAGGCCGAGGGCAAGCTTCCAACGGGCAGCATCCTCACGCCGTACAAGAACCTACTCGCGGATCGGCAGTGGCGAAAGAACCTACTCATCGGGGCGCTCATCTCGTCGGCGGGCGTCATCGGGCTCTGGGCTATTGTGGAGTATGCCATCGACATTCAATCGCAAGTATTTCGCATTCATTTCGAGTCGCAAAACCTGCCTGTGGCCGAAATTCCCGCGGCGATTGCCGACGCCAAATCATGGGCGTATACCTATCAGATGATCGGAGCGGCCGTGGGCATGTGGTTCATGACCAAGGCGTGCATCGCACTGGGACGGAAACCGGCGTTTCTCATTTGGTACGTAGGCGCGATGGCATCGACGCTGTACGTATTTTGGGCGATTGAGACGCCACAGGATGCGTACTGGATGATGCCGTTGATGTGGTTTTTCTCACTGGGCGTGTTCGCGGGGTTTGCGATCTATTTGCCGGAGATTTTCCCCAGTCGCATGCGCAGCACGGGCACGTCGTTCTGCTACAACCTAGGGCGGTTCGCCGCGGCTGGCGGCAGCTATTTGTCCGCTCGGCTCGCGACCGATGTGTTCGGAGCCCACTACGGGTTCGAGTCGCCGGACCGTGAACGTTACGCCGCGATGAGCATGTGCGTGGTGTTTCTCATCGCGCTGGGCACATTGCCGTTCGCCGCCGAGACCAAGGACCAACCCTTGCCTGAGTAAGTGGCGGCGGCCATGATGGGGGCCGTGTTCCACCCCTCGCGGCGGCGAAAGGTGAACTGCAATTATGGCTTCATCGACCGCCGCTGAACCGACCGTGGTTGGGCCGACCGTGGTTAGGCCGACCGTGGTTGAGCCGCATCGCGTCGTGATCGTCGGCGGCGGATTCGCGGGGCTGAACGCCGCGATGGCCCTCAAGCGCTCGCCGGTGCACGTCACGCTCATCGACCGGCGGAACTTTCACCTGTTCCAGCCGCTGCTGTACCAGGTGGCGACCGGCGCCCTCTCGCCCGCGAACATTGCGGCGCCGTTGCGCTGGATTCTGCGGCGGCAAAAGAACTGCGAGGTCATGCTCGCCGAGGTCGTGGGCTTCGATCTCGAAACGAGCCGCGTCCACACCGACGGCGACGACGTGCCGTTCGACTCGCTGATCGTCGCCGCCGGGTCGCGGCACAGTTACTTCGGGCGCCCGGATTGGGGCGAGCTTGCGCCGGGCCTCAAGACCATCGAGGACGCCACCGACGTCCGCAGACGTGTGTTCAGCGCGTTCGAGCGCGCCGAGAACGAGCACGACCCCGGGGTGCGACGCGCGTGGCTCAACTTCGCGATCGTTGGCGGCGGGCCGACGGGCGTCGAGCTCGCCGGCGCCCTCGCGGAGATCGCGCGGCACAGCCTGTCGCAGGATTTTCGCCACATCAACCCCGCGGACGCGCATATCACGATCGTCGAGGCCGGCCCGCGGGTGCTCGGCTCCTACTCCGAAGACCTGTCGGCCAAGGCGCTCGAGGCGCTGAATCGTCTCGGCGTGCGCGTGCGCACGGGGACGATGGTCACCGACATCACGCCGCTGGACGTGGAGCTGAAGAGCTCGACCGGCGTCGAGCGCTGGCCCGCCCGCACCGTATTGTGGGCCGCGGGCGTGCAGGCCTCGCCGCTGGCCAAGGCGCTGGCGAGCTCGGCCGGTTGCGCGGGCGACCGCGCGGGGCGGCTGGTGGTCGAGCGCGACATGTCGCTGCCAGGCTTTCCGAACGTATTCGTTCTGGGCGACATGGCCAGCTACGCCGGCGAGGACGGCAAGCCACTGCCCGGCGTGGCCCCGGTGGCAATTCAGCAAGGCAAGTTCGTGGCGAAACTGATCGCCACGCGGATCAAGGGCGCCCCGGCGCCGGAGTTTCGTTACCACGACCTCGGCAGTCTCGCCACGATCGGCCGCAGCGCCGCGGTCGCGCAGTTCGGCAAGATGAAGTTCACCGGCTTCCTGGCCTGGGTGATGTGGCTAGTCATCCACCTGATGAAGATCGTGAACTTCCGCAACCGGCTGCTGGTGCTCATGCAGTGGGCGTGGAGCTACGTGAGCTACGACCGATCGGCTCGGCTCATCACCGGCGATGCGCCGAATGACGACGATCTGGCGGCGCTGCAGCAACTGGCGGCGCCGGCTCGAGCGGTGGCCAAGCCGCCCAGTTGACGGCACGTTTGAGCCTCGCCGGCGCTAGTGCGCCGCTTCCGCGTCCTCGCCGTGCTCAGCCGCAGCGTGCTCCGGCGCCGCTTGCTCGGGCGCCGCGTTCTCCGGCTCGTTGTGCTCGGCCGCGGTCGTCGTTTCGGCGCCGGACGCCGTGCCATGTTCGTCCGCGGCATTCTCGCCAGAGCCATGTTCTGCCGCGCCGTGCTCGCCACCCTCTTCGGTCTTGCGCCAGGGCGTGTCGATCAAGTCGTCGAGCAGGATCACATCGACGCGGGAGTTGAGCTCCAGCTCCTCGCTCGTGAGATTCGCGGCCATCGGCTCGTTGGCCTCGGCCTGGCTGAGGCGGATGCGGTCAGCGTCGATGCCCTCCTCGACGAGCGCGTCCTGCACCGCGCGGCCGCGGGCGTAGCACAGATCCCAGCGATCCTTGAAGGCGCTTCCCTCGGGCAGCGGTTTGCTTTGGCAGTGGGCGCGGATTTCCACGCGGTTGAGCTTGCCCACCATCGTTGGGGCGAACGAGTGAATCTGCTCACGGGCGGCGCCGTCGAGCTCGGCGGTCCCATCGCCAAACGGCACCGCGAACTGGTAGTTTGCGTCGTTGCCGGGGTTCGACACCCGCCGCCGCTGCGATTTGGCGGCATGGCCGAGCTTAGGGTCTTCGACCGGTGTCCCGTCAGTTGCCGAGCCCGGCTCGTTGCCCTTAAACACCGCAAACGGCTCGCGGAAGTATCCGGCGACCGCCGTCTTGACCTCGGGCTTCTGCGCAGTGAGCCACATCACCATGAAGAACGCCATCATGGCGGTGACGAAGTCGGCGTACGCCACTTTCCATGCCCCGCCGCCGCCGCTTGCCATGACAGTGCCGTGAGTTCAGGGTTCGCGGTTCAGGGTCCAGTGGGTCGTTTAGCCGCGCTCACGCAGGTCCGCCGCAGCGGAGCGCGTCCACCGCGCGATCTCGCAAATCTACGTTGCGTCGACTTCCTTGAAAATCTCTTCCAACTCTTCGCGGGACGGCCGGTACTCGGTGCCGACGCCGCGGCGCGCCTGGTCGATAGCGACCTTCGGCGGCAGCTCGTTGGCGAATCCGATGATTACGGTCGCAATCGTGCGGAAGAAGCCCATCTCGCCGACGCCCATGAGCTCCATGCGGCCGGCGAGGGGACCAAAGAATCCGTACGACAATAGAATTCCCAGAAATGTACCCACGAGCGCGGCGCCGACCTTGTGGCCAATTTCTTCGACCGGGCCGTCGATGTGCGCCATCGTGATGACGATGCCGAGCACGGCAGCGACGATGCCGAAGCCGGGCAGGCCGTCGGCCGTCTTCGAGAGCGCCACCATCGGCAGGTGATGCTCCTCGGCGATGACCTTCAGATCGGCCTCGAACAACGCGGGAAGCTGCTCCTTGCGGGCGGTGCCTTCGACCAGCGGCGTCAGGCCGCTGCAGATGAAGTCGGTAACGTGATGGTTCTTCGCGATGCGCGGATACTTGTTGAAGATCGAGCTGTCGTGCGGATGCGACACGTGCACTTCGAGGCCGAGCAGGCCCTCGCGACGCGCCGTGCGCAGCAGGTCGTACAGCAGCCGAAACAGGTCCGTGTACATGGGCTTGTTGAACGGCGAGCCTTTGACCGTCTGCAACAGCGCCTTGATGAGGTCGATCAGCACCTTTTTGGGCGACATGACGATGAGCGCGCCCAGCGAGGCGCCGCCGATCGTGATGATTTCGGACGGATGCACCAGGGCCATGAAGTGGCCGCCGGCCATGCTGAAACCGCCCAGCACGGCGCCGACCACGACGATGCAACCGACGATGACGATCACAAATGAGCCCTTAAAGGCGGGAGCCGGCGGACCGCGGAACGAAAATGTACGTCGGGCCGCGGTGCGCGCGAGTCGGCGGACAACGGCGTCGATCGGTGTTATCGGCACGGCGGGCGGCGCGCCGCCAGATTGGGCGGCGAGCGGCAAAGAATGCGCGTTGTTCCGCGCGTGAGGGTTATGCCGGTCGTACCGAGCGGGTCGTACGCGATGCCGCTGCGACCCTGCGGGCGCCGTCGGCAGGACTGACTTCACAGCACCTCGGCCAGAGCCGCGTCGAGCGTCGCCGCCGCGAAGTCTTCGTCGGCGCCGGCGTCATCGTCGCCAACCGCCATGCGACTTGCCGGCCGGAAGCTCGGCCGCCGCAAAACGGGCGCATCCGCGCCAGCGCCGGGCAACCAGGGGGAATTCTCGCCGAACGCCGCATCGGCGATCTCGGCTGCTGATTTCGAAGCGTCGTCCGCCGACGAAGACGAGGCAGGCGCGTTTTCGAGCGACCCGCCGAAAAACGCCGATCCGGGCAACGAAAACAACGCACCTTCCACGGTTTCCGCCATCGCCGCCGCCGCGACCTCCGCAGTGGACGCTGCGACGACGACCTGACCGCCGACTCCATAAGCGTTCCGCCAGACGTCCAGGTCGGCCGCGTCGATCGTGCCATCGGGCATCCCGTCGGCGCCCGAGCCGGTCGGAACGCTCGAGTTTCCGAGCTGCCGCTGCCAGACGAGTACGTCGTCGCCGTCGACGCGGTCGTTGCCATCGTAGTCGCCGGAGAATTTAGCGTTGTATGTGATGGTCTTCAGCGACGACCAATCGCCGGCGGTTGTCCGGTAGCGAGCCTTGATCGTTTGATCGGCGTTGATCGCGATGGGGCTCGCATAGGCGCGGATCTGACCGGCGCCGTTGTTGAAGCCGCCATTGGGCAGCCGCGGATCCGAGATGCCGTCGATGGTGTAGTAAATCGTCCCCGGCGCCGAGTTGGGAGCCGATATCGTCAGCATCGCGCCGGCCAGCACGTTGCCCGCAGGTAGGCTGAACGACGGCGCGGTCACGTACAAACCGTCGGCGCGCAGCTGCTCGACCACCGTCGAGGTGCGGGTCGGGAAATAGAACTGGTAGAGCCAATTCACCTCGGTCTGCCAGTCAAGCTTGTCGAAGGGATCATTCGTCCTCACCGAATCGCCCCACCGCGCGCTCTCGGCAATGATTGCCGGATCGACTTGCAACCTGCGCTCATGCATCCGCGCGATGCTTGCTGCGGGCGTCATCAGGCCGCCGTTAAAAAAGTACTGCTGGGCCTTGTCGACGAAGCGCTGCCGGTAGTCCGGAACGGCGAGCAGGTCCTGATGTAGGTACGCGGGATTGAAATAGTCGTAGTTGTTCTGGTTGCCGGCGTTGAACGGCCCGGTGCGATCGATGTACTGCGTGCCGTGGACCGTACCGCCTTCTTCGTTTCCGAGCGAATGCTCATTGTCGTGCACGAAGAACTGGAACCCCTGGTCCGCGGCGACGCGATTGTAGAGACCGTACCAGTTGTTGGCTTCGTTCTCCCCGAAGAACCGCGAGATGCCGGTGTCGAATCCCCCCGTGTAGAAGATGACCATCATGAAGTTGACGAGGTTGTCCACGTCGAGCAGCACCGGCAACGACGGATTGCGCGTTCCGTCGGGGTTCACGCCCTGCATCGTCCAGTAGTTGTTCGAGTACTGCGCGTAGTTCGTCGCGAGATTCTGAGCCGACGTGAAGAGCTGCGTCCAGGCGTCTTCGTTGCCCTCGGCAAGCTGCGTGCCGCCGCCGTCGCTGCGGCCGGCTTTGAGAATGTCGTAGTCCTCGGGTTCGCCGCCGAAATGGGAGACGCCGAAATCCTCTTGGACGCGCTCCTGCGTCATATAGACGCCCCAATACTGCCCGTTCAAATACAAGTGGTAGTAGCGGCTGCGCGTGTACTCTTCCCCCATGTCGCCCTGCAGGTCGCGGGCGAACACTTCGCGAAGGAACGTCGTCTCGGTGCTTCCCCGCGAGCTCCAGGAATGGTTCTGCTCGGTGCGCAGGTCGATGACGTCGTACTCGTCCGGCCCCTCGGCGCCGAACAACGGGTACTCGAGCTTGCTGGCGCCGTACTCGCTGCGGAAATAGAGACGGAAGGACCGCTTGGGGCTAAAGTCGTTGCGGCTGTAGCCGCCGCGAATGCGCAGTCCCGCGTTGATCGTGAAGCCGGAGCCATCGGAATTGATGAGCTCAGCGGAGGCTGGCCGCTCCCAATCGCGCCCGTCGAAGAGCGCGTTAACGTAGATGCCCGTCTGCACGTTGAACAAGTTGGCCAGGTCGGTCGTTAGCGAGAAGGACGGCAAAGAGCCCAGCGCCTCCTTCACGGCCTGAGCCCCGTATTGGGCGATAACGTCCGGATCGATGCCATAGTTGATCGCCTGCCCGTTCACGGCGCCGTTAGCAGGCCAGCCCGCCGGCGGCGTGCCCGTGGGCGATTGGTTCAGCACGTCGTTCAGAAAGACGTAACTCGCGGTCGTGACGAACGACGGCTTGTACTCGGCCTTGAACGCAACGGCGCGAAGATTCGTCGTCGCGGAAATCGAGATGGGCGTCGTGTACAACGTGCCGTTGGTCGGAACCAGGCTCGCGTTGACCGTCGGCGTCGATCCGTTGGTCGTGTAAACGATGATGGCGCCCGGAAGCGAGGTCGCGAGCGCGACCGATTGCGCCGTCGAGTAGAACCCGTGAGGCACGCTCACGGTCGGCTGAGTCGCGAATCCTAGGTAATTGTCGCCGTTGCCGTAGCCCGGCGTGGGCAGGTCGAAGTAGCCCAAACGATCCGGCGCGACCAGCGTTTTGGCCTGCGCGATCAACTCCGGCGCGATCAGCATGTCGCTGCCGGCGACGTTGAGGCCGTGAATCGCCAGGACGTTCTGCCCGACCAGCAGCTTCGAGATCACCGAACTGACGTCGAAGTCGATGAACTGCTCGGCGAGTCCGTCGTCGTGCGTTCCGGCGGCCGTGGAATTCCACTGGACGGTCTCGGGGGCGCCCGCTTCGGCGACCAACTGGCCGTTGATATACGCCACGAAACCGTCGTCGTAGCGCATGCGGAGCGTCAGCTTGTCGACGCCCGCGAGCGTCGCGAGATTGAACGGCATCCGCATGTAGAGGGAGCGCGTCGAGCTAGGCACGGTCGTGCCAATCTCGGCGGTGAAGTTAATCGCGTCGCCTGGGTTGTTCTCGTAGCCGAAACCTGTCGGTCCCACGATGTTGAACAGCCCGCTATTGAACGCGGTGGTTCGCCATGTCGCATCGTAAATGTTGCTGGTGGGAACCCACGCGCGGGCAATCGCGCCGTTGGCGATGATCGTCGTCGGCGACGCGGTGGCCTGCATCGCGCGGCCGTACGAAACGTCTTCAACCTGGGTGGGAAAGCTCGGCGTGTAGTGATCGATCACCGTCACACCGTCGGAAGCGATCAGGCCCAGGTACTCCCCATTGGCCGAGAGAGCGAAGTTCGTGTGCAGCTCGCCGCCGGCGAGCGTGCCGTTCTTGTTCGATGCGAAGACGATGCGGTAGCCGCCCGCGGCAAGCGTCGTCCCCGCGGGGAACGCCCACTTTGTTTTATTGTTGCCGTTGTCGGTCAGGTACATCCCCGAGAGGTCGACGCTCGTCGATCCCGAGTTGTAGATCTCCAGCCAGTCCGAGGCGGCGCCGTCAACGTCGAGCAGGCCGTCGTCGTTCGAGGCCAGGAACTCGGTGATGCGCAGGTCGGTCGCCGCCAGGAGGTCGCGGGGTTCGAGCTGCTCGATCGAAAGACGGCGGCTCGCGGGAGCCGGTCGGAAAAAGTTGCGCGCCATTCTTCCCTGTCGGATCGTGCGCCGGAAGGCGCGGAAGGAGAGTTCAACAGCCGCCAGCGGCGAGACAATCGGCGAGGAAAGGCCGCGGCTCAGCAAGCAGTGTGAGCGATCGCTCGCGACTGCCCGAAAAGTGGGCGACGCCGCCTTCACAGATTCTTAATATGGCCGCAACTCCCCACGAACGCCAGCAGAATGGGGGAGATTGGCTGTTAAATTGCGGGTGTCCACGATCACGCGGCAGCAGGCCGCCGGCGGCGAAGGACCACGAGGCACACCGCCATGGCGATGGCGGCGGGCTCGGGCAGGCGCTGGGCTTGGGGAATCGAAATCGTGACAAACTGGTTGCCGAAGAAGTCGTTCATATTCACGCCTGAGAGGCCTTCGCCAAAGCCGCCGAAGCCGTTGGCGCCAAGGTTGGCATCGAGGATCCCGACGCCCGCGAACTGATTGGACGCGTAGTCGTGCAACAACCCGTTGACGAACGCAGCCAACTTAATCTCACCACTGGGATTGCCCAGCTTGTCCAGCGGGATCGAGAATTCGATGCCGGTTGTAACCGCCGCGGGATTATCGACAGTCGGGGTCGTGTAAGGGCCGACGCCGCTAACGCCCGCTGTATTGCTGTTGTCGATCGCCATGCGAAGCTCGACGGTGTTCAGCATGTCGCGGTGACTTGCGGCGTTGTTCGTGCCCGCAATTGGCGGAAGCACGAACTCGAGCTCGCGCGTCACGGCGCCAGTGCCAGCGACATCGGTGGCGCCGCCCGCTCCCATCGCGTACGCCTTGTCGATCAACTCGCCCGGATTCAACGACGGCAGCGCGGGCCCGATCATTGCATTGGAGTTGTCGAGGCCGATGTTGGTTGGCGCGTAATAATTCATGCCAAAGGGCGACGTCGCCGCTTGGAAGCCGTAATCGGTCTGCCATGCCGCCAGGTCGTCGGCGTTGACCGTCCCGTCGAACGTCGCGTCGCCCCGGGGCAGCGGTATCATGTTGGTTACTGTTCCGAGGTTGCGCTGCCACGTGAGCAAATCGTCCCCATCCACTTGGCCGTCTGAATTGAAATCGCTCGACTTCGCGCGCAGGACATGGGGCAAGCCCTTCGGGGCAAGCTGAATTCCCAGTGCCCCGGATTCGCCCGCCGTCGTGTTCGACAGGTTGGCGTAATGCGCGCTCAATGCCCAGAACTGGAGATTCGGGGTCAGCGCGCTCTCGAAGCCGTGCGTAAAGGTCAGGTAGTGGTTGGCGGTGATTCCCGCGTCGAACGTGAGACCGTGCATTTTCTGTAGGGCGCCGATGTTCGATGAATTGTCGCCGTTGGGCGGCGTGAAGCCGCCGCAGCAGAAGCCATCGACGCCGCCGGGCAGGCCAGCGCCGTTGATCGTGTTTACGCCGCCTGCGCCGGTGTCGAGAAACACCTCAAGCTTGTTGAAGTTCGCCTCGAGATTGCCGGTGATGATGACATGGAGGCGCCCGTCGACAACTTTGGCGTAGACGGCGTCGATCTCCGAGCCGCTGCCCCCATTGACCTGGTCGCCGTTTATCGCGTTGCCGAACTGCGTGTTGGTGTTCTGCACCAGCATCTGCAGGGGGTTGCCGTACTCGGCGTCGACCGTGCCATCGATGACGGGCGCCGCCTGCCCGCGCAAAGTCGAAACTAGGGCCGCCGCCATCAGGCCTACAAGAACTAGCCGCGAAGCTCGCATCGGAGGGCCCCAATCAATGGTGTTTGTCGCGTGAGCCGGAGCGACGAGCTTACACGTTTAGCACGCGGAATTCCAGGTTGGACGCACCACGCCGACGGACGCCAGCGGCGCCCAGCGCCGCCAGCAGAGCTAGGCCGCACGCCGAGGGCTCCGGAACCTGGGGGATCGCGAAGTACTGGTCGCCCGCAAACAGCCGGGCGTCGAACAAGGGAGTTCCGCCCGTGCCGCCCGCCGACTCCAAATTGGACGACCCCGCGAGGCCCGCGGCGCCAAGCAGTTGGTTGCTCAGATACTCGCCGCCGCCGTTGGAGATCACCACCATCGCCTTTACTGTGTGCCCCGGATCGGCGGCGAGAAGCTGCGAGGCAAGAAAGAACTCAACGCCGGTCGTCGCGGTGAGCGCGCCCACGGCGGAGGAGTCGGTCACTCCCAGCGAGTTGCTGTTGTCGAACGCGTGAACGGCCGAGCCGCCGTGGCCGAGGGAGACGTTCCCATCGTTCCGATTGTAATTCTGCGTCGCGGCCGAGCCGTCGCGGGCGTTCTGGCCGAGGTAGGAGTCGACATTGGGATTGCCGTTATTAGCCAAGGCGAGATCGATGATGTTGACGAAATAGTTGAAGCCGCCCGAGGCGTTTATTTCGATGCCGAGGTCCGGATTGAACCCGGGATCGAAAACGCTGCCGCCGCCGGGGGTCGGGCTCACGCCGCCGCCGCCGTCGATGTCCGTGCCCCAGTCGTCGAACCGCGTGCCGCCGATGGAACCCACGATGCCCGAGCCGTCCATGAGCGTCGATGCGACGGCGCCGCCGGCGCGGATGTCGAGCCAAATGAGAATGCCGTTGCCGTTGCCTTCGAGATTACCCGTGACGAGCAACGAGAGATTGCCGAGGGCGTCGAGTCGAGCGTAAGCGGCGTCGAGCTCGCTGACGTTGTTGCCGAACCCCGTCGGCGTGTCCTGCACAGCGACCGGTGACCCGTAGGAATCACCCGGGCCCAGCTTGCCGTCAACCGCGGCGCGCGCCGTGGATGCAAGGGCGCCCAAAGACGCGAATAGGAAAGCTGCTGCGATCGGTTTGCTCACGAGACAACCTCACTGGAGACGACGTTCAGAGGGACAAATTGCCGAAACCGCAGTATTGTCACCGATGCGGTGGGTGCCAAGCAAATAGCCCCACCATTTTGGCCCAAACGCACCGGAATTCTTGATTCCTCAGCCGCGCCCGAGTTTTTGCAGAATCGCGTCGACGTCGTAGACGCACCCGCCCCACGTGCCGCCGCCCGCGGCCTGCAGGGCCGCCCAGAGACGCGTATCGGCCGGCAACTCAGCCGCCTCGCCGAGATCTTCCCGCCCTGGCCGGCGGGCCAGTTCCGCGGCGCCCCAAGCGGCGTCTCGCCGGTCGGCGCCGCTTCCCACCAGGTCGAGCGAGCCGGACGCTTGCCGCGCGTCGATCGTGATCTCGATGACGTCGCCGTCGAGGACCTTCCCCAACGGCCCGCCCGCAAGCGCCTCTGGGCCGACGTGCCCAACGCACGCGCCGGTCGATACACCGGAGAATCGCGCGTCGGTGACGAGCGCCACCTGTTTGCCCCACGGCAGATGCCGCAGTGCGGAGGTGAGTTGGTACGTCTCCTCCATGCCGGTGCCCGCCGGGCCGCAACCTGCGAGCACGAGCACGTCGCCGGGCGCGAGCGGCGCCGCGGTCTGGCCTTTGATCGCGGACATCGCCGCCGCCTCGCTCGTGAACACCCGCGCCGGGCCCACGTGGCGGAACACGCCATTGGCGACGAGCGACGGATCGATCGACGTCGCCTTCACGACGCTGCCCTCGGGCGCGAGGTTGCCCGTGAGAAACGCCAGCGT
>JANOIK010000100.1:0-2166 GCA_031407585.1 Planctomycetota bacterium
GGACTACACCGGCTGCGGCAACACGTTCAACATGCGCAACCCCCGCGTGCTGCAGTTCATGATGGACAGCCTGCGCTACTGGGTCACAAACATGCACGTCGATGGGTTCCGCTTCGATCTCGCCAGCACGCTCGCCCGCGAACTGCACGAGGTCGACAAGCTGGGCGCGTTCTTCGACATCGTGCACCAGGACCCCATCCTGTCGCAGGTGAAGCTCATCGCCGAGCCGTGGGACCTGGGCGAAGGCGGCTACCAGGTGGGCAACTTCCCCGTGCTGTGGTCCGAGTGGAACGGCCGGTACCGCGATTGCGTGCGCCGCTTCTGGAAAGGCGACGGCGGCGTCGCCAGCGAGTTCGCCACCCGCATCTGCGGCTCCAGCGACCTCTACGAATGGAGCGGCCGGCGGCCCAACGCGAGCATCAACTTCATCACCTGCCACGATGGTTTCACGCTCGCCGATCTCGTGTCCTACGATCAGAAACACAACGAGGCCAACGGCGAAGAGAACCGCGACGGCATGAACGACAACGACAGTTGGAACTGCGGCGTCGAGGGGCCCACGGACGATCCGAAGATCATCGCCCTGCGCCGCCGCAAGCAACGGTCGTTCCTCGCCACGCTCATGCTCTCGCAGGGCGTCCCCATGCTGAACGCCGGCGACGAGGTCAGCCACTCGCAGCAGGGCAACAACAACTGCTACTGCCAGGACAACGAGCTCACCTGGCACGAGTGGGAGCTGGATGACGAGCAGCGCTCCATGCTCGAGTTCACGAAGCAGCTCACCAAGCTCTACCACGACCAGCCAGCGCTGCGCCGCCGCCGGTTCTTCCACGGCAAGAGCCTGCACGGCACGGGCCAACCCGAAGTCGTGTGGCTCGAGCCCTCAGGCAAGGAGATGTCCGAAAAGGCGTGGGGCGCCGGCTATGTGCGTTGCCTCGGCGTGCAGATCGCCGGCGGCAAAATCGACGTCGATGACTACGGCGACCCCATCATCGGCGACTGCATGCTCATCCTGTTCAACGCCGACCACGCGGTGGAGATTCCGTTCACGCTGCCGCGCATCGAAACGGGCGAGCCCTGGACGAGGCTGCTCGACACGGGGCTCGACGTTAAGCCCGCGGGCAAAGACGCCGACGCGCCCGCCCCGATGACCGAGAGCATCTACAAGCTGCAGCCGTGCTCGCTGGTGGTCTTCTCGTCACCCGTGCCGGAAGTCAATCAGCAGGTCGTGCTGGAAGCGGGCAAAGAGCCAACAACGATCGCGGCCGAAGTCCCCACCGCGAAGGCATAGGAAAACTGAATTCTTCCGGCTCCCTCCCCCTGGAGGGGAGGGCTGGGGAGGGGGGATGAAGCAGGTACACGCGCTGCCTCGGAGTCGGTCCCCGTCAAACATCCCGCCCCTGATAAAACTCCGCATTAAACAGTCGGTCGAGCTCGAAATCCCGCGTCGCCTGCGCCCAAGCCGCCGCGTACAAATCCGACGCCGCGGACATC
Source organism: Planctomycetota bacterium (assembly GCA_031407585.1). Classification (GTDB taxonomy): domain Bacteria; phylum Planctomycetota; class Planctomycetia; order Pirellulales; family Lacipirellulaceae; genus Lacipirellula. The sequence goes on from JANOIK010000100.1 coordinate 1,495, forward strand.
CGCTCCCCCAACGCCGCCGGGGCCTGCCCGACCGCGCCCTGCGGTGCGGGCTGCTCATCGCGCGACTCAAACGCGCCAAACTGGTCGATGTGGGACATCGTCGGCAACCTCGCTTCGAGGACGTGCGCCGTCAGAACTTCCGCGACGCCTCTTAGTTCCTATCGGGCCAACGACGCGCTCGTCCCAACGTCGCACTCGCGCCGCGACGCTCAAATGCAAAGCGCCCGCCCGCACCATCCGCAAAGCCGCGACAAGTTAACGAGCGACATCTCGCCCCGCATCCGGATGCTAGCACCCCACTCACGATTCCATGCATCGCCTGCCATGCTGCTATTGACCCTCCTCCCGAGACTGGAATAGCTTGACCCGCAATCAGCCGACCCATTTTCTGGGAGGAAATCTTTGCCTCGACCGCGACGCTCACTGGCCGACCAGAGGTTTCGCCCGTGTTTTGGTCGCCCGCTTCCAGCCGTCGCTAGCACACGTTGTTCGTGACTCAATCGCTAGCGCTCTTCAAGCTCGGCGACGCTGAAAGGAGTCTTTCATGGCTGCTTCGAGTCTCTTGGAACGCGCGAGCGCGGTGTGTGCTCCGCAGTACGGCGCCCAAACCGCCTGGCAAACTGGCGCCGCCCCCACCGCGACGCCCCAGTTCGCCAACTGGAACGTCGTGCC
>JANOIK010000168.1:0-1884 GCA_031407585.1 Planctomycetota bacterium
GCCGGTGTCGAGGATCGCGCAAGCGTGCGCGCGGCCGGCGGCGATCGCGCGCACCGAACGGCCGCCACCCTGAACGGCGGCGGCGAGGAAGTCTCCCATCTCGTTCGGTTCGTCGCCGTACGCGGGCGCCCTCAGCGGCGCACCCAGCTGAAAGGCCTTGTTGTCGCCCCAGCACTTCGCTTGCTTCGTGTCGAGCAGCGCGCAGGCGAAAGCGCCGCCAACCGTGAGTGCGGAAGCCCCGTGGCCGGTTCCAAGATCGATCGACTGGGCCGGAGGCGCGGCGCGATCTTGCGCGTCGCCAAGACCGAGCTGGCCGCGTGCATTGCCGCCCCAGCAGATGATTCCGTGTTTGTCGAGGAGCACGCAGGTCGAGTCTGCGCGGGCCACGACAGCAAGCGGGCGCCGAGGCCCGAGCGGCACGAGAACCGGACGGAGCCGATCCTGAGTGTCGCCGACGCCGAGCTGGCCTGCAGTGTTCGCGCCCCAGCACGCCAGGCCATGGTTCTCGAGCAGCGCGCACGCGTGGCGCTGGCCGGCCGCGATCGCGATCGCCTTCCTGGGCAGCACAACCGCAGGGCCAGATACGGGGCGACTTTGGGTATCGCCGGCACCGAGTTGGCCGCGCCCACCGGTTCCCCAGCAGACCACACGACCGTCCGCGAGCAACGCGCAGGAAAAATCCACGCCCGCCGCGACAGCGATCGCCGCGTCGGGAAGAGCGAGCGGCGGTGAGGGTGTGAACGCGAGCGACGCAAAGTCCTGACCGATCTGGCCCGCGTCGCCGGCGCCCCAGCAGGCGACGGCGCCGGTCGCGAGCACGGCGCACGTGTGTGCCGCACCAAGCGCGACGGCGGTCACGACCGCGCCCGCGCCAAGATTGACGGTGGGGAGCGCATCGCCCATCTGGGCGGGCTCGTCGCCGCGGTTGATTGTGTCGCCGATGCCCAGCTGCCCTTCCGTGTTGCGGCCCCAGCATTTGAGGGCGCCACCGGAAAGAATCGCGCAGGTATGGTCGTCGCCCGCAGCCACCACCTGAACCGTCGTGCCGCGCACCCGCAGATCCGGACCCGGCGCGTGCAGATCGCCGGCGGCGGGCGGCCCCAGCTGTCCCTGCTGGTCGCTGCCCCAGCACTTGACCCGCTTGTCCGTTGAGATCGCGCAGCCGTGGTACTCGCCAAGCACCAGCCGCTCGGGCGTAAAGTTATCGTCGAAGACAAGCGGGGCCGACGGGCTAAGACGCGCCGTTGTGTCGCCGGTTCCAAGCTGACCGGACGTGTTCGCGCCCCAGCACGTCACTTCGCCGGTGGCGAGCAACGCACAGGCGTGCTCGATCCGCGCGCCGACTGCGACCGCCGGCGCCGGCAGCGGCACCAGCGCCGCGTTCCCCATCTCGTCCGGTGAGCACGAGCGCGGAGCGCTGATCGTTCCGATGCCCAGCTCCCCGGACCTGTTGGTCCCCCAGCAGCTGACCGCGCCATCGTCGCCGAGCACGCAAACGGATTGAAAACCGCCCGCGATCGCGACCGCCTTGCGGACCGCGCCGGCGGCCGTGGTGCCAATATCGATCCACTCAAGGTTGTTGCCAAGCGATCCCGGCTCCCCGCCACGGCCGCCGACGTGCGAGCCGATGCCGAGCTCGCAGTAGTCGTTGCCGCCCCAGCACTTGAGCGCGCTGACGTCGGGGCCCGCGCCGTCAAGGATCGCGCAGAACGAGTGATAGTCGATCGCGGCGACGGTCTTGATCTTCAGCCGCGCGCCGTCGCGACTGCCGAGGTCCACAGCCGGCAGGTTATCGCCCATCGTCCCCGGCGAACCGCCCCGTAACTCGATATCGCCGTGGCCGGTTGCTCCCTGGTACGGATCGCCCCAACACTTGAGGCGCCC
>JANOIK010000174.1:0-3418 GCA_031407585.1 Planctomycetota bacterium
AGCTGAACGCGCTTCTCGCCGGCCTTCCAGTCGCGCAGGTGGTAGATGCCCTTGATGATGCCCTCTTCGCAACCCTTGGGCATCTCCGGCATGTGGTAGGGCTCGTTCTCCAGCGTGATGTAGTAGATCGCCGTTTCGTTGTCCTCGTACATCCGCTTCAGGCCGTCGAAGATGATGACGGCCGTTTCGTAGTTGTACGCGGGGTCGTAGGCGCGCACGGTGGGGAAGGCCATCGCGTTGATCAGGCTGTGGCCGTCCTGATGCTGCAGGCCTTCGCCGTTGAGCGTCGTGCGACCGGCCGTGCCGCCGAGCATGAAGCCCTTGGCCCGGGCATCGGCCGCGGCCCAAATGAGGTCGCCGATGCGCTGGAAGCCGAACATCGAGTAGTAGATGAACATGGGGATCATGTTCACGCCGTGCGAGCTGTAGGCCGTGCCGGCGGCGATGAACGACGACATCGAGCCCGCTTCGGTGATGCCCTCCTCGAGCAACTGGCCGTCCTTGGCTTCCTTGTAGTACGCGATCTGGTCGCTATCGACCGGCTCGTACAACTGGCCGACGTGCGAATAGATGCCCACCTGCCGGAACAGCCCTTCCATGCCGAAGGTGCGCGACTCGTCCGGCACGATGGGGACGATGCTCTTGCCGATCTTCTTGTCGCGCAGCAGATCGGTGAGCAAGCGGACAAAGCCCATCGTGGTGGACTGGGGACTCGCGTCGTCCTTGCTCGTCATCTTGTTGTCGAGCGTCTTGGCGTAGTCAGACAGTCGCGGCACGTCCATCCGCACGGGATCGTTCTTGCGCGCCGGCACCGAGCCGCCGAGCGCCTTGCGGCGGTCGCGCAGGTAGGTCATCTCGGGGCTGTTTTCGGGCGGGCGGTAGAACGGCGCCTCGGCCACCTTCTCGTCGGAGATGGGAATGCCGAACCGCGTGCGGAACTCGCGCAGCTCCTGCTCGTTAAGCTTCTTTTGGTTGTGCGTTACGTTGCGGCCTTCGCCACCCTCGCCCAGGCCGTAACCCTTGATCGTCTTCGCGATGACGACGGTCGGCCGGCCCTTGCACTCGGTGGCCGCCTTGAACGCGGCGTACACCTTGTCGGGATCGTGACCGCCCCGTTTGAGCGTTTTGAGCTTCTCGTCCGAGAAGTTCTTGACCATCTCGGCGAGTTCCGGCGACGCAAAGAAGTGCTCGCGGACGTAGTCTCCGCCAGAGACGACATATTTTTGATACTGTCCGTCGACGACTTCCATCATTCGCTGGGCCAGGGCGCCGTTGTCGTCCGCCTCGATCAATGGATCCCAGCCGCCGCCCCAGATGACTTTGATGACGTTCCAGCCGGCGCCGCGGAACGCGCCTTCGAGCTCCTGAATGATCTTGCCGTTGCCGCGCACGGGCCCGTCGAGCCGCTGCAGGTTGCAGTTGATGACGAACGTGAGGTTATCGAGCACCTCGCGCGAGGCGAGCGTGATGGCGCCTAAGGTTTCGGGCTCGTCGCACTCGCCGTCGCCCAGGAACGCCCAGACGCGCTTCTTGGACAGGTCCTTGATCTTGCGATCGGTGAGGTACCGGTTGAACCGCGCCTGGTAGATGGCCATGATCGGGGCCAAGCCCATCGACACCGTGGGGAATTCCCAGAACTCGGGCATGAGCCACGGGTGCGGATAGGACGAGAGCCCGCCGCCGGGGCTCAGCTCGCGGCGGAAGTTCACGAGATTCTGCTCGGTGAGGCGGCCTTCCAGGAAGGCCCGCGCGTACAGGCCCGGCGCCGCGTGGCCTTGGTAGTACACCTGATCGCCGCTGTAGCCGTCCTCGCCGCGGCCCTGCACAAAGTGGTTCAGCAGCACTTCGTAGAGCGTGGCCGAGGACGCGAACGTGCTGATGTGGCCGCCGGGGGACGCGGGGTCGCGATTGGCCCGCGTGACCATGGCCATCGCGTTCCAGCGGACGAAGCTCTTGATGCGGCGTTCCAGCTCGCGGTTGCCCGGGTAGCGCGGCTGCTTGTCGCGGGGAATCGTGTTGAGGTACGGCGTGGTGGCGGTGAACGGCAGCTCGACGCCGTTGCGGTGCGCGGCCTCATCGAGCGCGGTGAGCAACTGCTGCACTCGCTCAGGGCCCTTCGACTCGAGCACATAGTCGAGCGACTCGAGCCACTCGCTCGTCTCGACCGGGTCGGTGTCGCCCTGGATCAACGAACGAACCTCAGGCGGGGCAGGAGCTTTGGCGGGGGCTTTGGCATTGGCCATGGCGGAACCTTTGGTGGAGCAATTCGGGGATCAACCACCAAGGCACGAAGACACCAAGGAAGGAGGGGAGGGAACACTAATCTTCGCTAATCCGGATTAGTGAGAATTAGCGCGTTAATAAGTGTTCCTACTCCTCTGCATTCTTTTCTTCCTTCGTGTCTTTGTGTCTTGGTGGTTAACTCTCTTGTTTCTGCTTTCGCTTCGGCCGATACACTTCCGTCGCGGTGCCGAGTTGCACTTCGGCGGCGAACGAGAGCGTTTCGCTGAGCGTGGGGTGGGGGTGGACCGTTTCGGCCAGGTCGCGGACCGTGCATCCTAATTCTATGGCGAGCACGGCTTCGGCGATCAATTCGCCGGCGCCGGAGCCCACGATGCCGCATCCCAGGATGCGCTCGGTCGCCGGGTCGATGATCCACTTTGTCAGGCCGTCGGTGCGGCCGTTGGCGATCGCTCGCCCGCTGGCCTGCCACGTGTATTGGGCGACGTCGACCGTGCGGCCTTCGCGCTTCGCCTGATCGGCGGTCAGACCCGCCCAGGCGATTTCGGGGTCGGTGAACACCACGGCGGGAATCGCCGCCTTGTCGAACGCCGCCGGCTCGCCGGCGAGCACCTCGGCGGCCACTTTGCCCTCGTGCGACGCCTTGTGCGCGAGCATCGGCTCGCCCGCGACGTCGCCGATCGCCAGGATGTGCGGGTCGCTGGTGCGCTGCTGGGCGTCGATTTGCACGAAGCCCTTGGGGTCGATCGTGACTTTGGTGTTCTCGAGGCCGAATCCGCTCGACTTGGGCCGGCGGCCGACGGACACGAGCACGCGGTCGTACTGGTTCTTGAACTTGGCGCCGTCGGGGCCTTCCATTTCGACTTCGATCTTTTCGCCGGCCTTCTTGAGCCCGAGCACCTTGGTGCTGAGCATGATCGTTTCGAGCGAATCCTTGAGCCGCTTCTCCAGCGGCTTCACCAGATCGCGGTCGGCGCCCATGAGCAGGCCGTCGAGCAGTTCGACGACCGACACCTTCGACCCCAGCTCCGCGTACACGGTGCCCAGCTCCAGCCCGATGTAGCCGCCGCCGACGACCAGTAGCGTCTCAGGCAGGTCGGCCAGGTTGAGGGCGCCGGTCGAGTCCATGACGCGGTCGCTGCCGATGTCGAACATCTTGGGCATCGCCGGCGTGCTG
>JANOIK010000197.1:0-2314 GCA_031407585.1 Planctomycetota bacterium
GTTTGTACTGATTGGACCTCATCGACGTGACGACATCTGTGAAATTGCTTCGGGGGATGGCGCTCGCTCTCGGGATGGCGGCGTGTTGCCCGTGCCGTCCAACGACCGATCCTCGGCCCGCGAAGCAGCGGCCACGCACAGGCAACACGCCGCCATCCCGAGAGCGAGCGCCATCCCCCGAAGCAATTTCACAGATGTCGTCACGTCGATGAGGTCCAATCAGTACAAACGCCTCTAGCCAGCGGCCGCACGTTCAGTGTACCAGAGGACTCAATGACGTGGCCCGTTCGCAACCACGTTTCCTCGGATGCGACACAAAACCCCTGGCTCCGGCGACGTACTGCGCGAGCCTCGTCCGTTCGCCGCTTAGAGCAATCGTCGACGGCGGAAGCCCGCGCCTGCCAGCGCAACGGTTAGCAAGACCGCGGTCGATGGCTCGGGGATCACGCGATACAGATACACGCCGCCGGTTCTGTCAGAAACCACCAGCGAATGTCCATCCATCGCCATCGCAATGCCAAACCCTAAGTCGTCAGCATTGGGAGCGGGAAGCCGCAGAAGTTGAGTTGGCGCCAAGACGTTGGACACATCGTGAAAATAGATGGCCCCTTGCGCGGCGTCCCCTTCGTTAAACGCCGCCGCGATCGCCAGGTCTCCCTGCAGTTCCAGCCAGCGGCCGAACGGGGGAACGTTTCCGCCAAACGCCGGCAAGACGCGACCATACTCACGCTGCTTGATGTTGTTCCAATCACTGAAGTCGAACGCCCACACCGCTCCGTCCGAGCCCCCATTGTTGGTCGGCCCCGGGTCGGAGCGAACTTCGACCACCGCCGTCGTGCCACTGATGGACACGCGCCCGCCGAACGAGCTGTAGTTCGGCGCGTCGGTCGGTGTGAGCCGCCTGTGCTGGATCGATCCCAGATTGCTTATGTCATAAAGATACGCCGACCCGGCAAAGGGAAATGCCGACGAGTCGCTCGGTCGATTGATGATCGCGTAGTTTCCGCTCAAACTTACGGCCTGGGCAAAGCCGCCATTGCTTAGGCCTGACGAAGGGAACGGACTCAAGAGCTTCGTCTGAGTAAGATTGTCAGGATCTGAAAAGTCGATGACGTAGGCCGCGGGATCCGGCGTGGCGGCAACCGTGAACTTGGGCGCCCCGACCAGCAGCCGGTTGCCGTCCACCGAAAGTGAGTAGCCGAAACTACTGAAGGGAGACGAATCGAACGCGGTGATCTTGCGCTCGACGACGTTATTGGGGTCAGAGACGTCGTACATGTAAACGGCGCCCGCGTCGCTGTCGGCGCCCCGCGCGCCCACAAAGACATAGTTCCCCGAGATCGCGACTCCGTCCCCGAACTCATTGCCCGCGGAATTGTCAGACGCGCGCAGTGCGTGCTTTAGCACGATGTTGTTGGGATCCGAAAAGTCGTACACGTACGCCGTGCCGCCGGGAGCACCGACGCGATATCTCCCAGCGCCCACCACGGCCAGCGAACCCGAGACGTCCACGCGCCGTTCGAACACGTTGCCGCCGCCGCCGAACTCCGTACCGGCCGGCAGCGCTGGAGGATTGATCGTCCCTACGAGCTGCACCGAGAACGGTGGAAGGGCGACGCATTCGTTGACGTCGCCGTGCGCGAGCGCCGCGCAGACCAAGACCGCTGCAATGCTTGTCTTCATGAGCTCTGCTCCTAGAACGAGTGATTAGCCCCGCCCTCGGCCAACCTGGCCCCGTCAACGCCTCTCAAGGACGAGTAAGTCGGATTCTACTTGAGCGGCTCATCCCCGTCGAATTCTTGGCGCAAATGTCGAGAATTGCCCGATTCGCGGCCTCTGAAATGACGCAGTTCGTCGCCGTTCCGAAGCCCAGCGAACAAGACGCCAAGCGCAGCGAATCCCCGCGTGGCGTGTCCTCATCCGCGTGGACATGCTCCCAGCGCACCTCAACAACGACGACGACGCGAAGCACTGCCCAAACGCGTGCCCCCAACCAGGGCCGCCAAGAGCAGCAGCGCCGAAGTCGGCTCAGGCACTTCAGACGTGCCAAATTGCGGCGGCGTCACCGCAACGTCGAGATGGCGCTGCCAGACGAGCATGTCATCTCCGTCCACATCGCCGTCGCCGTCCGCATCGCTGCGCAATACGGTGCCCGCCTCCGCAATCATGTCCGCCCGCCACAGCGCCAGGTCGGCGCCATCGACGACGCCGTTCAAGTCGAAGTCGCCCGGTCGCGGAAAGGCAAAGAACACGTTCGGCTGCAACCCCGCGACCAGGCTGTTGGCCTCGATCACGTCCGACAGCCGCAGCGTGT
>JANOIK010000247.1:0-6202 GCA_031407585.1 Planctomycetota bacterium
TACGCCGACATCCCGCACTTCCCGCGGACCACGGCACTGGGCCACGCCGGCCGGCTCGTCTGCGGTGAGCTCGCGGGCGTCCCGGTCATCGCATTTCAAGGCCGGTTCCATCTCTACGAAGGCCACTCCGCGGAGAAGGCCGGGTTTCCCGTTCGCCTGCTCAAGGCGCTCGGCGGCGAGACGTTGATCGTCTCGAACGCCGCCGGCGGCCTCAACCCGCAGTACGCCGCCGGCGATGTCATGCTCATCGACGACCAAATCAACTTCATGTTCGGCAACCCGCTCATCGGCGTGAACGACGATACGCTCGGCCCGCGGTTTCCCGACATGTCGGCCCCGTACGACCGCGACCTGCAGCAGTCGGCGACGGAAATCGCCCTACGCGTGAGATTCACCCTGCACCGCGGCACGTACGTCGCCGTGCTCGGTCCCAACTACGAAACGCGCGCGGAGATCGGCATGCTGCGACTCCTCGGCGGCGACGCCGTCGGCATGTCAACGGTCCCCGAAGTGATCGTCGCCCGCCACGCCGGCCTGCGCGTCCTGGGCTTGTCCACAATTACCAACGTCTGCTCCCCCACGACCCGCATCGAAGCCAGCGGCCACGACGTGCTCGCCGTCGCCGCCACCGCGGCCGGCAAGCTGAGCGCGATCGTCCGTGGCGTGGTGCAGTCGCTTTAGGAGAAGAATGGGCCGCGGATGAACGCGGATTTGGCGGATGTACGCGGATTATGGAGAATGCAAACGGGGAGGGATTTCCACGAGCGGTCGATTGCCGAACTCAGTACTACGTACTCGGTACGCAATAATCTTGTACGTTATGCTTCGTTTTTAAGGACTTCTTTCCGATCCGCGTAAATCCTCCTCATCCGCGTTCATCCGCGGCCAATTCCCCGCATTTCTAAACCCCCGCCATGAACCCCGTCTGGATCATCGCCAAGAAGCGCGACGGCGAAGAACTCGCCCCGGACGAAATCGGCGCGTTCATCGGCGGCTATGTGCGGGGCGACGTTGCCGACTACCAGATGGCGGCCCTCGCCATGGCCATCTATCTGCGGGGCATGACCACCGCGGAGACCGCCGCGCTCACCGATCACATGCTCGCGTCGGGCGCTCGCTTCACCTGGCCCGCGGACGGCGTGCGCGTCGACAAACATTCCACCGGCGGCATCGGCGATAAGACGTCGCTGCCGCTTGCCCCGATGCTCGCGTGCTGCGGGCTGCAGGTTCCCATGATTTCTGGCCGCGGCCTGGGCGCCACCGGCGGCACGCTCGACAAGCTCGAGGCGATTCCCGGCTTCCGCACCGACCTTTCGATGGACGAAGTGCGCGCCACGGTCGCCCGCGTCGGCTGCGTCATCACCGGCGCCACGGCCGATCTCGTCCCCGCCGACCGCAAGCTGTACGCCCTCCGCGACGTGACGGCCACGGTGCCGTCGATTCCGCTGATCACCGCCAGCATCATGAGCAAGAAGCTGGCCGAGGGACTCGACGCGCTGGTGCTCGACGTGAAATGGGGCAGCGGCGCGTTCATGAAAACGGCGGACCAGGCGCGCGAGCTCGCCCGATCACTCGTGGCTACGGGCCAGCGGATGGGCGTCGCGACGACGGCGCTCGTCACCGACATGAACCAGCCGCTCGGGCGCATGGCGGGCAACGCGGTCGAAACCGAAGAGTCGACCGCGGCACTCGAAGGCCGTGGGCCGGCCGATCTCATGGAGGTCACGCTTGCTCTCGGCGCCGAGTTGCTCGTCTCGACGAAGCGCGCGCAGAGCGCCGACGGGGCTCGCACGATGCTGCAAGACACGATCAAGTCCGGCGGCGCCCGAGAGAAATTCGCCGAGATGGTGCACGCCCAGGGCGGCGATCTCGACGCCCCGCGGCCCATCGCCCCGGCCAATGAGCTGTCCGCGGCATCCAGCGGATTCGTCGCGGCAATCGACGCCGAGAAGCTGGGCCAGGCCGTCATCGCCATGGGCGGTGGCCGGCAAAAACTCGGCGACCGGCTCGACCACTCCACGGGCATCGAGATGCTCGTGCGGCTCGGCGACCGCGTCGACGCCGGGCAACCGCTCGTGCGAATCTTCGCGAAGTCCGACGTTGCCCAACAAGTGCGGCCGATGCTCGCGGCCGCGATTCAACTGGCAGACGCGGCGCCGAGCGTCGGGCCACTCATCGTGGAGCGAATTTCGTAAACGAAGCTGCCAGCTTCGTCTAATCTTCGCCCCACTTCTTCTGCCACGCCGGATACTTACGCTCCAACAGATCACGAGCCCACGAACCGACGTATGCATAGCCGTTGCGGCGCTCGGGCTCGATATCGGCCAAATGATCGTGCACGATGCCGTCGCGTCCGACGTACATCGGCCGGTTCGTGCCGATCTCATTGAACCGGCCCCACAGCGGACCGGCGTCGGCGTCCTCGACCATCGCGATGTCGCGGGACGGATCGCGATCAGGGTCGCGAATGCGCTCGACGCGCATCCCCGTGATCTTCGCCGCCTCGAACCACGCCACCGCGTTCTTGATCGCCGCGCGAATCTCCGGGCTCGGCTCGTCGATGTCCATCAGGTACTCGACGATGCCGATGCTCTCCTGCCCGCTGATTGAAGGCAGTTCGTACGTGCGGGCCTTGGCCGGCGAAAAATCATGCTCATCATGCTGAGCGCACCACGCGGTCGGGGTGCCGTCAACCACGATCTGCGTCTTCAAGATCACTTCGAGCCCCTTGGCAATCGCCGCCCCACATCGCTCGCGCGTCGCGGTCTCGACGAACTCAAACGGCCCGTCGCCCTCGGCCACGTCGCGTAGCAGCCGCATCACGCCGATCATGGCGCCGTCATTGAACGTGATGTGCGAGTAATAACCCTCCTGCAACGGAAAGATCATCGGCCAGCCGCCGTTTTCGTACTGAGCCGCGAGCAGGAACTCGATGCCGCGCAGGCACGCCGCCTTGAACCGCTCCTCATTCGTCGCGTTGAACACCGTCGCCAGGTAGCGAATCTGCGTGTGCGTGGCGCCGTTGTCGATGATCGTCTCGGACCGGTCGCGATTCCGCTCAAGCCGTTCTTTCTTCGAGTCGCTCAGCCGGCGAGCCATGTCGATATTCTTCGGCCAGCCGCCGTTAGAGTTTTGGTACAGCAGCACGTTGTCCGCGATGCGCACCGCGTCTTCGCCGGCGTACCACTGGAGCGGGCGATCGAGCACATTGGGCCAGCGAACGCCTCGGCCCGACCCGCGGCCGCCGCGCTGAGCTTGCACATTGCCGGAGTGGCCGAATGCGAGTAGCAGCGTCGCTGCCGCGAGGCTTAGCGTCGCGATGTTTCGATGTCTGCAAACTGCGGGCATGGATAGAGTCCCGTGAAGAGCGTGAGAACGGCTGTGGCCAGAACAGTCTAACCCCGCGCCGCGGCCATGAAGGTCGCGAGTTTTTCGGGATCGAGCCGCCCGTCGGTGCGGACGCCCGTGCAAACGTCGAGGCCCCAGGGGCCGACCGCGTCGATGGCTTCGCGGACGTTTTCGGCCCGCAGGCCCCCGGCCAGGAACAGGGGGACTTCGATGGCATCGCGAATGCGGCGACTGGTTTGCCAATCGTGGCGGCGGCCCGTGCCGCCCAGTTCCTTCACCGCGAGTTGCTGATTGCCTGAATCCAGCAGCACGGCATCGACGTGCGGCGCCACGCGCACGGCGGCGGCGATCGACGCCGCGCCGCTCACGTGGATCACTTGAACCAGCTTCGCGCCCGGCAGCGCCTCGCGCAGCTCAGCGTGCGCGCCGTCGAGCAGATCGTCGACGATCTGAATCGTGTTCGTGCGCAGGCGGCGCTGCTGCTCGATGATCGCGCGAACCGACTGATGCGCCGTCAGCAAAAACGTGGCGACCCCCGGCGGAACGGTCGCGGCGATCTCTGCGATGAGCGGCTCCGGGATCGGCCCGGGCCCGCTGGGCATGGCCGAGACGAGCCCAATTGCGGCGGCGCCAGCATCGACCGCCAGACGGGCCTCCGCCACGCTGGCGATGCAGCAAATTTTGATGCGTGGGCGGACCGTGGGATGCATGAAAAAATTCTATAGGGTCGCAAGCCACGCACAATGGACCTTCCGGCTCCCACCCCTCGGCGGGTACACGCGGGTATTTTTCGCAAGCGCTCCGCGTGTACCCGCTTCATCACCCCTCCCCTAACCCCTCCCCATCAAAGGGAGCGGAACGGAAGGACCTTTAGCTGGCAATTCGGTCTTGGGGGCTTCACGGGCCGTCGTTACAATCCGCCGCCTACAGCGCCCCAGGGTGGGGGCGCGCGCCAAAAAAGAAGGAACTCCCATCGTGGGCGCCGTCAAGGAAAACTCGATTCTCATCGCCTGCATCGGCGCGGGGGCGGCCGTGGTGGCCGCGTTCGCCAAGCCGATTTGTGATTCGCTGTTCCCGGAGAAGCCCGCCCAGCCGCCCGCGGTTTACGCGTCGACCGACGGCCCGGGCTCGCCGATCACGCCCACCCCCATGAACCCGCCGATCGAAGGCACGTGGCGGCAGTTCATGCCGTCCGACAACGGCGCCGAGGACGAGCTGGTCGGCACGTTCGTCGTGGCCCGTACGCCCGACGGCGCGTACGTCATCAGCCCCCGCGCCCAAGCCGAGGGGGAGCAATACCAAAACGCCGTCGGCGTGTTCGACGTCGCCTACGACGGCCACGTGTGGACCTACAACACGAACTGGGGCAACGGCGAAATCGGCAACTTCGAGTTCAAGCGCGTCTCGCCCACCGAGTTCGCAGGCGAAATCCGCGTCGCGGGCAAGCTGGAGCATCGCACGCGGGTGGTGAAGATCGAGTAGCGCCTCCGTCGCGTCCCGTTAAATTCGCTTTCGCCAGTATCCAGGTCGACGCTTGGCATGCGCCACGGCGACAATCGTTATCTCCGAATCTGCGCGAAAATAGATGACGCAGTACGGATAGCGATCCAGTTTGCAGTACTGGCACTTCGCATACGTCCGACCGAATCGTTTCGGATCTGCGAGAATCTTGTCGATCGCGTGATCGAGAGCGCTGGCAAACCCGATCGCGGCGCCATGACTTCGCGCTGCATACCAATTGAAGGCCTCGTCAAACTCACGGCTCGCAGCGGCGAGAAACTCAACCGTCGGTTCCATGGCCGATCCGGGCTAACGCCGCCTGGCGGATTTGACTCCAGGGCAAGGTCTCGGCCGTTCCCGCGACAATCTCGGCAACCCGGCTTTCGAGCTCGGCTTCCCATTCCTCGTGAATCGGCACTGCCGAGTCGGCCGGCACGGTATCCCACAGCGCATCGATCAGCCGCAGGCGGTCCTGCGCGGTGAGATTCTGCGCGGCATGGAGAATTGATTGAAAGTCCGCGGTCATTTCTGAACCTTCCGCGTGGGAACCGTTGGCGAGTCAGAGTACATTAGCTTATGCCGACTCTGGATTATACCTCTCCGCGACTCATACTGAAGCCATGGACTCGCAACTTCGCCAACAGCTCATTCAGGCGGCGGCTTCCGTGGCGGGACATGCCCACGCCCCGTATTCACGATTCCGCGTCGGCGCCGCCCTCCTCACCGCCTCCGGCGAAATCTTCGCCGGCTGCAATGTCGAGAATGCCTCCTACGGCCTGACGATCTGCGCCGAACGCGGCGCCGTGTGCGCCGCGGTCGCGGCGGGGCACAAAAAGTTCGTCGCCATCGCCATCGTCACCAGCGGCGGGCACTCGCCCTGCGGCGCCTGCCGGCAGGTGCTTGCGGAATTCGGGCCGACGATGGAGGTGCTCATGGTCGACGCCGACGATCCATCGCGCGTGCGCACCACGACGCTCGACAAACTTCTGCCCGACGGGTTCGACGCCGCCGCGCTCGGCGAGTAGTCTGCCAACGCCGACGCTTGGACCGGAGCCGCAACGCGGCGAAAGTTAATAACCAGGGGCGTCAGCCCCTGATGAATGGCCTCATCACGTGAAGCCCCAACGGGGCGAAAGTGCGCGACAATCCCACGATCGCCCCGTTGGGGCTTTCCGCGCCATTGCTCCAAATCTCCAAGGGCTGACGCCCCTGGCTATGAACTGTCGGCCCGTTGGGCCTGCAAATCACAGCAACTGGTCCTGCACCGCCGCCGGCGCGTGCCGCGCGAGGTCTTCGGCCTCCAGCGCCGCAAGATACGGCAGATTGCGGTACATGTCCTCGTAATCCAGCCCGT
>JANOIK010000256.1:0-1544 GCA_031407585.1 Planctomycetota bacterium
CACGCGGCTCTCACCGGCAGGAACGTATGCGGGCGTTGCCGGTCCGTGCGGCTTTCCCGTGGCGTCGGTCCACTGAAGGTCGAACTGCTCGGCCTGCGAGTCCGCCGCGTTGGCAACGCGGATGCGCAGCTCGTGTTTTCGGCTTATGGTGCGGGCGTCGCTATCCCCGCGCCCGCCCGCTGAAGCGGGCTCGCCGGCGGAATTGTTCGCGGCGTCGTCGGCGAGATGCCATAGGCCGGCGTTGGTTGGGTCGCGCACTTCGACGCGCTTCAGCTCGAGCTGCACGTCGGCGGGCCACGCGGCGTCGCCGAGCACGTTGAGCCGGCCGCCGGTCTGCATGTCGCTCACCAGCACGATGCGCCGCGCCGCACGGCCGGCCTCCTCGGTGTCGTCGTGCGAGTCGCTCACCACGGCCACCGCATCGAGCAAGCCCTGGCCGAGATGCGTACTGGCCCAGGTGGGCTCGAGCGCCTTGAGCCGCTCCGCCACGACGGCGCGCCGCTGCGGCGCCGGGATTTGAGCGAGCTCGTCGAAGCCCACGATCGGCCGCAGGGAGTCGTCGCACGCGTAGACGCCAATCTGATCGCCTGGCTGGCACGCCGTCACGGTCGCATCGACGGCGGCGACCGCCTGCGTCCACAGGTCGCCGCGCCGCATGCTGGCGCTTGCGTCCACCACGATCGCCACGCGCTCTTGCGTCGCATCCGCGTCATTGGCCTGGGCGGGCTGCCGCCAGAACGGCCGTGCAAACGCGAGCGCCAGCAGCACCAGAGCCAGACCGCGGAGCAGCAGCAGCAGCCAATGTTCGATCCGGCTGCGACGCGTGATGCGCGGCGGCGACGGGGATAAGAACATGAGCGAGCTGAACGGAATTTCCCCGCGAGGCGTGCGGCGGATGAGGTGAAACAACACCGGCAGCGCCACCGCCAGCGCCCCCGCAATGTACAGCGGCGTCAGGAAGCTCATCGGGCCCCCTTTCCGCTCGCCACGCGCCGCGCCGGTCGCCGGCCGCGCTCCATGCGATTGCGCAAGAGGTCGAACAGCGCCAGCTCGAGCGGCCGATTGGTCGGGCATTCGACGAGTTCGACGCCCAGTTCCCGGCAGGTTTGGTCGAGCAGTTTCGCGTGGGCGCCGAACCGCTCGAGATACTGCGCGCGGGCCGCTTCGGGGTCGACGTAAATCCGCCGGCCGGACTCGACATCCTCGAAAATGCTCGCGTCGCCGAACGAAAAGGTCAGCTCGGCTGGGTCGAGGACGCGGAACACGACCACATCGTGGCCGCGCGAGCGGAGGTAGCCGAGCTTCACGCCGAGCACGCTCACGTCGGCGAGCAAGTCGGAAATGAGCACCACGAGGCCGCGCTTATTCACGGTCTGGGCAATCTGCTCCAGCGGCTTAGCCAGATCGGTCGCCACGCCGCGCGGCTCGGCGTGCAGCATGGCCATCACCCGCCGCAAGTGCCCGGGCCGATGTCGCGGCGGAAGGTAGTCGACAATCTCCTCATCGAACGTGATGAGGCCCACCTGGTCGCGCTGCTGATGCAG
>JANOIK010001070.1:0-5469 GCA_031407585.1 Planctomycetota bacterium
CCCCGGCCCCAAACAAGATCAACCCCAAGATCAAGGCGTCCATCCATGAAAAAAGACCCAACACAAGGTCGGGCCTTTTTGCAAAAAGAACGCGTCCGGGAGGACAGTCGCGTTCAGGTGTTCGTTGCTCAGGCTGCCTTGGCGGTGAAACCGGCGAAGGCCTTGGACAGGCCGGCCTGCACGGGAGCGGATGCTTCACGCACCAATGCGACAGTAACGCTGTTCAGGTCCTGGAATTGCTTGAGAGCGGTTTCCGACTGGGCCTTCACAAAATCCTGCTGCAGGGAGAAGAGGGCTTCAGGCGACTTCGCAGAGGTGGCATTGCGCCAGAAAGCAAAGAACGCCAAGCCTGTGAAGGGCCCCGCCAAGTGAGCGCGCGCCTCACCCTGTTCGGCGAATCAGTAGCACGCATCGCGACCGACGTTCGCGAACTTGTCGTCGCGGAAGATCTCGAAACCCTCGCGATCGAAATGTTCGCGGTACGCCAGCCCGAAGCCGAGATCGTCGCACGCATCGCGCTCGACAAGCTCAAGCCCTGAAACGCGAACAGCGCACGGTGGGCAAGACCGGCGCTGTTCTTCAACCCACTTCGACCGAGCCCGGCGGGTTGAGACCCGGGCAGCAAACACAATGACTCATATAGCACACCGAACAGACGCTGCAATCGTGATCCACGTACAGCGCTCCGTCACCGACGCGGGCGAAGCCGTGCACATGCGATCGTTCAACGAATTTCGAAACGAGATCGTTGGACTGCTCGACGCCGAAGCCACCGATAAGAAACAACTCCCCGCCATCGCCGCAATCGATCTCACACCCAACACGCCACGAAAAAACGCAAACGTTCAGCGGGTGACTGTCGGGCTCTTAGACTTCGATCATATCGCCGATGTTGCCCGAGTGCGCGAGCGCCTGAGCGGCCTCGACTACCTCGTATACGCAACGCCCAGCGACGCGGGGGTCGGTGCACCGGAGCGCCGGATTCGGATTTGCGTGGCCCTCGAGCGACCCCTACTTCCTCGCGAGGTCGGAGCGTGGCGGCTGGCACTAGCGGCCGAGATCGGAGAGACGCTCGACTCATCCACGATTGACCCGGCACGGCTTTCATTCGTCGGGCGGCTCGAGGGCACGACGCCGCGCGAACATTGGATCGGCGAGGGCGAGCCCTGCCCGGTTGATGGTCTGCTCGCGCTCCGTCCAGCGCCGACGATCGACAGGGGCTCGAGTCCGGCGCCCGCGATCAGCGGTCGGGATCTGACAACCGACGAACGCGCGCGCCTCGATCAAGTGGCTGCGATTATTGATCCGCTCTACATCCCAGGAACCCCGGACAACGCGAGCAACACTCACCAACTAAGCCGCGCTCTGGCTGGTTTGTGTCGGCACAAGGGGCTGCCCCAAGCCGCTGCCGAGTACCTGATCCTCGAGTGCCTGCCGACGAATAACCCCGAGCAGAAAGCGAAGAACATTCAATGGGCGTACGAACACGCGGACAACCCGGACGGTTGGCGCGGGCTCGCGCGCGAATTCCGCCCGATGTGATGCAAGCGATCGACGCGGTCGATCTAAAACCACAGTGGCAGATCGACCACGCGACGCGTAGGGCGGCGCTAGCGTCCTCGGCGGCGAACGATACCGATCCGGCTCCCTTCGAAGCTAAAACGGACCTCGGCAACGCCCGCAGATTGATCCGCCAGCATGGCCAGGATTTGCGTTACGTGCCGGCGCGCGGTGTTTGGCTGACGTGGGGTGGCGCGCGGTGGGGTGATGATGAAACCGCCGACGTGATCCGTCGTGCGAAGGAATCGGCCGAGTCCCTCTGGGAAGAAGCCCGCGCGATCGCCGACGACGACGCGCGAAAAATCGCCTACGGCTGGGCCGCAAAGTGTCAGTCACGATCCTCGATCGTCAACTCCGTCGAGCTCGCAAAAACAGAGGCGGGTGTTGTGGTGCGCGTTGATGAACTCGACGCCGACCCGTGGCTGCTCAACGTTCAGAACGGTACGCTGGACTTACGGACGAAAGAGCATCGTGCGCCCGATCGCGCTGCGCTCATGACGAAGTGTTGCGGGGCGCCCTACTACCCGGGTGCGCGTTCGGAACTTTGGGGTGACTTCGTACGCCACACGTTTGGAGGCGACGCGGATCTGATCGCGTACGTGCAACGCGCCCTCGGTTACGCTCTCTTTGGCGCGTGGCGAGAGAAACACTTCTGGTTCGGGTACGGGCCAGGCGACGGAGGCAAGAGCACCTTCTTCGGTGCGGTCGCAAACGCGCTTGGGAGTTACCACACCACCGCGGCGGCGAGCACGTGGATCGTGCAAAGCAACAGCGGTGGCAACCGCGGTGACCTTGTGCGTCTGCTCGGCGCGCGTCTCGTCACCACGAGCGAGATCCGCGAGGGCGCGCGCATAGATGAAGAAGTGGTGAAGCGCATCACCGGCGGTGACCCGATCGTAGCCGCCGCCAAATACGAGGGCGAGATCGAATTCAAGCCGACCTTCGCGCTGTGGTGGTTTGCCAACGACGCGCCCACGATCAGAGACGACGACAATGCCATGTGGATACGCGCTCGAGTCGTGCCGTTCACCAACGTGGTGCCCAAGCACGAGCAAGACACCGAGCTACCCGCGAAGCTGGCCCGCCCCGAGCACTCGAGCGCCGTGCTCGCCTGGCTCGTGGACGGGTGTCTTGCATGGCAGCGCGAGGGGTTGGGATCGTGCGCGGCGGTGGACGAAGCCTCGCGGGCGTACCGCGGCTCGATGAACCGGCTGGCGGCGTTCGTGGACGCGCACTTGATCCTCACCGGGGACGCTGCCGATGAAGTGCCGAACAAGCGCATGCGCGCCGTGTACGAGGAGTGGTGCCGCACCAACGGTGTGCGGGCGCCACTGCAAGGCAAGGCGTTCGGTGCTCGGCTACGTGAGCTCGGCGTCCTAGGCGGTGACGACGCCTCAAAGAAGGCGGTGAAGTGCGAGGGCCCGTCACGACTCGTCGCCATGAAACGGACAGAACAGGACAGGCACTGGCGCGGCGTGCGCATCGAAGGGGTAAAGCCATGAAAACGTTTGCGATTCCAGAACACCCCGGAACACCCCACCAGTCTCAGGAAGTTCTACTATTCAATCTCATAAGGGGGTTTCCGAAAGTGCCGGGGATCTCCGGGGTGTTCCGGGGTGACGGCCATCGAATTACAGCCTACCGGGTATTGGGTGCCACGGGGGTGGGCAGAGGTGCGCCGCAACGTCCGATTTGCAGTAAGAGCGGCCTTTTTGGCCCACAACTCCGCGCGAGACGCAACGGCATTGGAATTGAAGCCCCGGCGAGTTTCGGTAATCGATTCCTTCAATTACGGAAAACAAGCGGGACCACGGGAGCCCTGTCGTGAGGGTCGCCGAGCAACGGGCTCGAACTCAGAGAGCGCACCGCTTGGGCGTGCCGCCCGAGGCCATCGCCGCCGATCTGGCTGTCGAGCTCGATCAGGTCCGACGGTGGGTCGATGCTGAGGAGCGGCGCAAGGCCAAGATCAGGGAACACGGTGATAAGACGCGTCGCATCCCCACTTGCGGACATCCGGACCGAAAGCACTACTCCAACTACCGGTGCGAGAGCTGCGATCGCAGCTGGCGTTACCGGCTTCGGAAGGCGGGCATTCAACGCCCGCGCGTCGTGCGAAAGATCGCTGCCTGCCACCCGGAGCGAAAGCACTCGGCTCTCGGTCTCTGTGCGGCATGCTATCGAGCGCAAGCGCATCAAAAGCGAGCCGAGCGAAAGCGTGTCGAGCGCGAAAGCGAGCCGAGCGAAAAGCCGTCACTTGAGCGCGCGCGCAAGGCATTGATCTTCGGCAAGTCGATCGAACAGATCGCGATCGCGTTGACGGGCTCGGCGAGCCCCGAGGACATCGAAGCGGCTTGGGCATTCGTCGACGCGCCGTGCAAGCGATCGGCGTGACGCGTATATGATACACGCGCACGAGCACGATCGATCGCCGTCCCCCATGTTTACAGTCATGGCCAACCGCGTCGTCACCCTCGCCGCTACTCCACTCCCCGTGGCCACGCTGCCTAGTGAATTTCTCGTATTCCGCAAGGGCCCGAACCCCTCGTCAAAGGGAACCGCAATCTTTGACGACGCCGCGGCGCGCTCCGTGCTCGCCAAGTACCGAGCGCAAAACACGGATCTGATCGTCGATCTGGAACACGAGTCTCTCGGCCCCGCCGTGCGGGCAGACAGCAGAGACGCGCGCGGCTGGTTCAAATTGGAGCTTCGCGCGGGGGCGCTGTATGCGGTCGGAGTAAAGTGGACCGAGGATGGGGCACGGCGTCTGCGTACGAAGTCGCAACGCTACACCAGTCCAGCGTTCTACCAAGATCCTGAGACGTTCCGGATCCTGGAACTCGTCAATATTGGATTGGTCGCTATGCCTGCCACCTTCGGAGCGCAGCCCTTGGTGGCCGCGAGCCGCTACGGCGCTCGCAATTCGACAACCGTCTCTGTTCGGTTGAGCCGTGATGAACGCCGGATCCTCGAGTTGACGGCGAAACGGATGGGCCTATCGATCGGCCAATTCGCGCGCGCGATCGCGCTCGCTGCGCACACCAGCAATGACCCGATCGTTGTAAAGGAAAAAATCTGCCGGCTACTCGGGATCTCGCCTGACACGGCCACCTTGCAGGAGATCGTGAAGATTTTGGAGGGCTTGCTGGCCGAGCCCACTACACAGCCGACCGATTCAGTGCCGGCGCCCGACGTTCGCGCGCGCGCCGCTGCCTTGCTGGCGCGCCGATTCCCGGAGCCGAAACTTTCACAGCGAGACCTCGCACTGTGCAAGGAACGGGGCATCGATCCTACAGAATTTAGCGCGCGAAAACGCGCCGCAGTGCGACGCGCGTAGGCCGCGCTTCTCCACCGAAAGAGGAACCAAAATAAATGAAACTCGAAACCCTGCACAATGAAACCCACATGACGGCCCGCCGGGCCGTCATGCACCTGTTCGGCGGCGGCGTCTTAAACGAGTCAATCTTGGGTCGTTGGGGCTGCGGCCTGCATCCCTCGTTTCATGAACCCGCGCGTGTCACAGGCTACGCGCTCGCCAAAAAGATATTGGACTTACTTGACGACGCGCAGAAGTCGCTCGGTTCGAAAAAAGGGGAGCGAGCCGACGCCGGGCGCGCCTGGATCAAAAATTACCGAGACCCGATCGTGAGCGCTTTTTCGGCGTACGCCGAGGTGACGCGCTGTCACGATCCTCACCCGATCCCCAATTCCGATCGAATCGAGAAATTGACTCAGCAACTTGGCGTCGCTGATTCGGAGTACCAGGCAGCGAGGTCCGCTTACGAAGGTGGCACCGATGAGGATGACGTAGCCACGCTACGAGACGCGCACGATCGGTGTCGCGCGAAGTTGAACGCGGTAGTCCGCGAACTCAAGGGGCTCGCTCAGGCGTGTCGATTTCCTCGGCTCCCG
>JANOIK010000277.1:0-2102 GCA_031407585.1 Planctomycetota bacterium
TGTGGGAGACGCGAAGATCGAGTTGCCCGCGGGCGTCGCCGGCGACGAGCCGACGCATTGGGCGCCCGACGTGGTGCGCGGTGACGACGGGCGGTTCCACATGTTTCTCACGGTCGTCCCCGGCGTGTTCGAGGATTGGGGACATCCCCGCAACATCGTCCACCTGCGAAGCGACGACCTGCGGAGTTGGGGCGAAGGCGAGGCGCTCAAGCTCGCGTCGGATCGCTGCATCGACGCGGGCGTCATGAAGATGCCCGACGGCATTTGGCGCATGTGGTACAACAACGAGCGCGACAGCAAGTCGATCTATCTCGCCACGAGTCCCGATCTCAACACGTGGACCGAGGCCGGCAAGGTGGTGGGCGATCGCGGCTGCGAGGCGCCCAAAGTGTTTCAGTGGCGCGACAAGTACTGGCTGCTCGTCGACGCCTGGGATGGCTTAGGCGTCTACCGCTCGGACGACGGCGACCACTGGACGCGGCAGCCGGCCAATCTGCTCGAAATGCCAGGTCAGGGCGCCGACGACCAGGCCCAGGGCCACCACTGCGACGTGGTGCTCAGCGGAGACCAGGCGTTCGTGTTCTACTTCACGCATCCTGGCCGCCGCGAGGGGGAGCGGGGCGACGGCACGGAGCAGCGCCGCAGCTCGATTCAGGTTGTCGAACTCGAGCTTTCGGACGACGGCTGGCTCGCGTGCGATCGCGACGAGCCGACGCGGATTAAGCTCACGCCGCCGCAGACGCCGCGGTAGACGCAGGCATGTCAAATCTTGTCACGACGGCGCCTGCCGTCGCGTCTCTGCAGGACCCGCGGTTCGAACGGAACGCCTCCCCTACGGCCCGCTTGGGGACTATACTCTGAGCTTCGGCCGCACTCGCGGCCTCCTCGTCGCAATTGGGAGATTCCCGTGGGCGAAATGTTGATCACGCGCCGTTTTTCTGCACCGTGGGCCGCGCTTGGCCTGCTTGCCCTCGTAGTCGCTTCTGGCTGCGCCTCGGGCGAAGATCCGAAGGCCGGCGATGACGATGGCAAGTTGCACCTGGTGATGATTCCCAAGGCAACTCAAGCCACGTTCTGGAACTCGGTTCGCAAGGGCGCCGATCGCGCCGCCGAGGAGTTTGAGGTTGATCTAACGTGGAAGGGCCCGTCCCGCGACAACGACAGCTCGGAACAGAAAAAGGTGCTGCAGCAGTTCACGAACGAGGGCATCGACGGCATTCTGCTCGCTCCTGCCGATAGTGTGGCGCTCGCGCCGGACGCTCAGATTGCCATGTCGAAGGACATTCCCGTGCTGATTTTTGACTCGGCGATCGACGGCAAGGTAGGCACGGACTTCATCAGCTTTGTGGCCACAGACAGCAGCGCCGCGGGGCGGCTCGGCGGCAAGCATCTTATGGAGCTGGTGTGCAAGGGCGGCAAGACGGTGCTTTTCCGCCACATGGAAGGCCACGCCAGCACGCGGGCTCGAGAGCAAGGGGCGCTCGACGAAATGAAAGCCGCCGAGGCAGATGTGCTGGTCGAGAATCGCTACAGCGGCGAGACGTCGGTCGAGGCCATGAAGACCGCGCTGAACATGATCGACCAGATTCGCGAGGCCGACGGCATTTTTGCCTCCAACCAAACCTCCGCCGAAGGGCTGCTGCTCGCCCTGCGGCAGACCAACCTCGCGGGCAAGGTCAAGTTCGTTGGCTTCGACAGCTCGCCGCTGCTTGTGGACGGCCTTCGAGACGGCGAGATCGCGGCGCTCGTCGTGCAAGACCCGGTCGACATGGGGTACCAGAGCGTCAAGCTCATGGTGGAGTACCTGAAGGACAAGGACGCCAAGATCGCGGAGGTCGTCAACACGGGCGTGCACCTGGTTACCCTTGAGAATATGGACGAGCCCGAGATCGCCGCATTGCTGAAGTAGCCGCATGCGCCACGCCATCGACACGCCGACACGCCGCGAATCACGATGACCGACTCCACCACTACGGCGCCCCGGCTCGTAATGCGGGGCGTGAGCCAACGATTCGGCGCCACGCTGGCGTTGCGCGGCGTCGATCTGGAGGTGCGGTCGGGCGAAGTTCTCGCACTTGTTGGCGAGAACGGCGCCGGCAAGA
>JANOIK010000291.1:0-8066 GCA_031407585.1 Planctomycetota bacterium
TGCGCGACCACGGGCAGAGTCCGCGTTACCATCACTCGGTCGTCGGCATCAACAGCCGGCTCGACGCCCTGCAAGCGGCCGTGCTGCAGGTGAAGCTGCCGCGGCTCGATTCCTGGGCGACGGCGCGCGAAGCCAACGCCCGGCGTTACGCGGCGCAGACCGTGCGGCGCGGGCTGACCGACCAGATCGTCTTGCCGCAGGTCGACTCGGACTGCACGAGCGTGTGGAACCAGTTCACGGTGCGCGTCACCGGCGGCCGCCGCGACGCGCTGCAGCAGTTTCTCGCCGAGCGGAAGATCGGCTCGGCCGTGTACTACCCGATCCCGCTGCACCTGCAGCAGTGCTTTGCCGAGTGGGGCTACAAGCCGGGCAGCTTGCCGGTGAGCGAGCAGGCGTCGCGCGAAGTACTGAGCCTGCCGATCTACGAAGAGCTCACCCGCGCGGAGCAGGACGTGGTGCTTGAGGCGCTCGACGCATTCTGCGGCGAGGCGACTCAAGGCGGGGCGAACCGCGCTTCCCGAGCGGCGTAGAGCGCTCGGCGATTCCAAATTGGCCATTGGCCAATTTGCAATGATCAGTCTTCGTCCTTGAATCGCTTGAAGTCATGCGCTCGGCCGCTGGGGCGCAGTGCGGCGAACGCGCCGAGGATGGTGCACAGCAGGACGAGAGCCCAGGACATGCGTCGCTCCGCGAGGAGGAATTGCAAATTGGCCATTTACCAATGGCCATTGCAAATTTGAAATGGCTAATGGCCATTGGACAATTTGCAATGCCTTCACCTTAATCGCCGCCGAACGCCCCGGCAACTGCCGCGAGATCCGCAGTACTTTGCGGCAGCAGGTCGTCAAACGGGATCGCGGCCTGGCGGAACACCGCGGCCGGGATCGAGGCGGTTTGCCACTTGGCCGACAGCGGCCGGGCGAAGCGGATGTAGTCGGCCACCCGCACCGCGAGGATGGCGTACTGCTGGTCGCGGAACGTGAAGAGCCGCTCGGCAGGCAGCGGCGAACGCTCGGCGACCACGTGGAAGATGAACCCAAACAGGGCGAGGCTCCCTGCGCCGAGGCGGTCTTGCCAGCGGGCGAGGCTTCGCAGGTCGTCCCACGTCGTCCAGTTGCGCCAATACTGTTTGGTGCGCTGACCGCTGGGAAACCGGCGGCCCTTCACGTCGACCAGCAGCGTGGCGCCATCGGCAGGCGACACGAGGAAGTCGACGTTCTTCAGCGACCCCTCGCCGAGATGGCTGCGACGCTGCTCGTCGACGGCAACGTACGCGATGCGCCGCTCGCGGAGGTACGCTTCGAAGGCGGCCTCGTAGTGGTTGTCGCGCTTGGCCATGGGGAAGAAGGCTGGAGACTGGAGGCGGGAGGCCGTAGGTCGGATGATTCGCTGCAATGCCATGCATCGCAGGCGCGGCGCTGCTGGGATTTATCCTACCGCGGGAGGAAGAGAAATTAACCGCGGATTTCGCGGATTTCACGGATGAGAAAAAGAGGGATCATGCGGGGAGCAAGAAACCGACAATGTGCCGGCCACGACTGCTGCCATTCGAGGAAGAATTCCACGGGTTTCTGCCTGATGTTTTCCCATCAGTGAAATCCGCGTAATCCGCGGTTGTCCGCTTTGTCCGTCACTCACGCGTCGAGCAATTTGCGGAGCTCAGTAACCAGCGGCGCGGCATCGAATCCGTCGTAGGCAATGGTAGCGCTCTCCTTAGTGGCCAGATTCTTGACTTGGCATTGACCGGCGGCGACTTCGCTTTCACCCATGATCAGCGCCGCGCGAAAGCCCTGCTTGTCGGCGTACTGGAGCTGCTTGCCCAGTTTCTTCATCTCAGGGTAAACCTCGATGCCAATCCCATCTACGCGAATTTGGGCTGCGAGCTTCAGATAACGATTGAGATAAAGTTCATTTAGCATGCAAAGAAGAACTGGCGCTGGCGTCTTCGATGTCGGCAAGCGACCTAGTTCCTCCAAAGCGGCGAGCAAGCGGTCAAGTCCCAGTGAGGCGCCTACGCCCGGCAGTTTTTCTTTTGTGTACATCGCAGAGAGATTATCGTAGCGCCCTCCGCTGGCTACGCTCCCGATGGAAGGCAACTCGTCAAGTTGAGTTTCAACAACGACGCCGGTGTAGTAATCCAATCCGCGAGTGATGGACGCGTCGAATTGGATCCTCCGATAGAGAACCCCTGCAGAGTCGGCAGCTGCCATTAGTCGCTGCAGTTCGCCTACGTATTGTTTGCCCTTCGAGGAATCGGGAAAGGTCGCCTTGATATGTTCAAGGGCGTCGAAACTGCGACTCTCTGTGACGAACATTCGAAGGAAGTTTTCCGTTTGTTGCGCGGAAAGCAATGCCTTGTCGCGCAATTCCTTTCCGACGCCTTCGATTCCGACCTTACCGAGCTTGTCCAGTGCGCGCAACACGACAACGGAGTTGTCGCCGAGCCCCTGCAAGCGAAGTAGTTCATTCAGTATTCCGCGGTGATTCACTCGGATCGTGAACTTATCAATGCCGAGCGCAGTAAACAGATCATTGATCACCAGCACCATCTCGATGTCGGCGGTGAGCTCCGTCACGCCGATCGTATCAAAGTCGCACTGCATGAACTCGCGGTAACGGCCGGCTTGCGTGTTCTCGCCGCGCCACACCGTGGCGATGTGGTAGCGCTTGAATGGCAGGCCGAGCGCTTGCGAGTGCTGGGCGACGAACCGCGCCAACGGCACTGTGAGGTCGAACCGCAGACCCACATCGCGGCCGCCGTGGTCCTGGAACCGGTAGAGCTGCTTGTCCGTTTCGTCGCTCCCCTTGCCCGTGAGAATCTCGAGATACTCGAGCGCCGGCGTGTCGATCGGCCGAAAGCCGTAGCTGCGATACACGCGCCGCGCGGTCTCGATGATCCACTCCCGCGGCATCATCGCCTCGGGAAGATAATCCCGAAAACCCTTCAACGTGCGCGGCTGGATAAATGACATCGGAATTTGCGAAGGAGTATGCCCGCGAAACACGCGAAAGGACGCGAAAGAATTCCAATACTAGGAATGAGTCGACAACTGTGACGGGGAGAGAGGATACGGCAATATCGCCTGGATGCGAAGAAAGTCTACTTTTCGCGTTCTTTCGCGTGTTTCGCGGGCAATCGGTTTTAAGAAATCACCGCGAGCGGGTTGGGTTTGCGGCTGCGGATGCTTTCGCCCTTGGGTTGGTGGATCGCTTCGGTGTAGTCCCATACTTGCTCGGGCGTTTCGAGGTAGAAGTCGTACACCCAGTCGTCGTTGTACTCGCAGTTGTCGGTCGTGTAGTCACGGCAGATCTGCGGGCGGGTGTCATAGATGCCGCAGCGGTTGTCGCTTTGCAGGTGCTTGCAGGTCGTGTGGACCAGCAGGTACCAGTCGCCTTCTTCCTTAAACACGCTCGCCCGATCATGGAGCAAGAACCAGCGCAGGTACTCGAACTCCTCGAACGTCTCGGGCTCCTCGATGGGCAGCGCGAAATACCGGCAGCACTTGGCGGTGCAGTACTCACACAGGCACTCGCCGGCGGGGAGGTCTTTGCGGCGGATTTTTTCGCGGCCAAACGGCAGCGTGGGCAGGGCATCCATGGCGTGCGTCTCCTGAGGGGTGAACGCGATAGCTTACCAGGGCGTGGGGTGAGTGGCGAGTCGGCCGCCATCGCTAGGGCTGGGCCGTGACCTTACGCCACATCCGCAGCACGCTTTCTTCGTCGGTCACGGCGAGTAGTTCCTCCGGCGTGAACCAACGGACGGCGTGCGATTCCTCGCTCACTTGCGGCGAGAGGTCGCCCGTGGCGATCACGAGCACCCGCACATCGTGGTGCTCGTGAGCGTCCTCGATCACGGCGCGTGCGGCGTCGAACCGCGCGGGGATGATGTGAACGTCGAGATCCAGCGGCGTCATCTCAGCGGCCTCGTCAGCCAGCCGCACGTCGGACAGGCCGGTTTCCTCGAGCACCTCGCGCAGCGCCGCGGCGGCCACGTCGGGATGGCCGTCCATGTGTCCGCCCGGCTGGAGCCAACGGTTCAGCTTGCGGTGATGTACCAGCAGAAACCGGTCGCGCTCGGGCGTCGTTACCCAAGCCGACGCGGTGACGTGCCCTGGGCGGCAAGTGCGATCGAAGCAGTCGGCATGCGCGGTGACAAGTGCGCGAATCTGCGCGGCAACGGCGTCCTCATCGGGATGCCGCGCGGCGTAGCGATCAAGCATCTCGAGTAGTGGTTGGCGATGCATGGAAAGTTTGTCGTCGCGGCTAAACGATGATTCAGGAAAGTTACCCCCAATGCGGCAGCGGCTCGAGTGCTTGCCAGGCGTCGATGAGCGCCTGTTCGATCGCGTCGCGCGAAGCGGGGAAGTTGGTCAAAAAATCGCCGTGGTCGCGCTGCGCGCGGTACTCAGGCCGCCGCACCGGCTCGGCGAGCCACCGTCCGACGAGCTCCAGCGGAAAATCATACAAGATCGTGCCGTGGTAAAGCAGATGGTTGCGCCGTACTCTCAAGCTGCTGCCCGAAAACTTTTTCTGCGGCGCTCCCGCGCCGGTTGTGATTGTCAGGTCGCTGCTGCCTGAACGGGCGACGCCTGCCGCCAGAGGCGCCAGCGCCGCGACGAGCGTTTCGCTCACGTAGCGGTGAGCGCAGTCGACGCCCCGCAACTCCGGCCGTCGCGCAAAGTCGAGCACCACCGCGTACATGAGGCACCCCGGGCCGAGCACGACGGTCGCCCCGCCGCTTACCCGCCGAAGAATGGCGACGCCGTCGTCGCGGCAGGCGTCGGCATGGACCTCGCGCGCCGGGGACGACCGGCCTTGAACGACCACCGAATGCGGCGATTCCCACAGCCGCAGCACCTCGCCCGGCAGGTCGCCCGCCTCGGCTCGGGCGAGCAATTCTTCGTCGAGCGCCAGGTTGGCCGCGGGCGTTTCGAGCGTGAGGCGAAGGTGGTACATTGAGCGGTTTACGCCGAGTGTGATTTTGCTAGCCATGTCCAGCATACCGCCAGAACCATTGTCGCCGCAGGGCGCCCGCGACGCCGCGCGGCTGCCGAGCGTGTCGCCCGATCAGAACTTGCCGCCGGTCGAGCCGCCGAGCGCTGGCTTTCTGCTGCAACTGTTCGTCGTGCCGGCGGTCATCGTCGCCTGCGTGGTGCTCGTGTGGTTCACCATCGAGTCGCTCGCCCGTAGCGGCGAGCAGGACCCGGCCGCGATTGTGCGCGGCCTGCGCGGCTCCAACGGATTCCAGCAGGCCAAGGATCTGGCCGACATGTTGGCCACGCCGCAGCGCTACTCGCTGAACAAGAATCCCGAGCTGGCGAAGGGGTTGGCGACGTACCTGGATGAGCTGGTCGAGCTGGGCGGGACCGACGACGGCTCGATGAAGATGCGTTATTTCCTCGCGTCGGCTCTCGGCCAGTTTCAACTCGACGACGGGCTGCCGGCACTGGCGAATGCGGCGCGGAAGGATCCCGACCTTGCGGTGCGCCGTAGGGCGCTTAATGCGATCTCAGCGCTCGCCGGCGGACTGCGCGACCTCGACCCGCCGCAGTATCTGGCAAGCGAAGATCTCAACGAGGTGCTCCTGGCGTCGGCGCGCGACGAGGATCAGCTCGTACGGTCGGAAGCGGCGTTTGCGATCGGCGTCATTGCCGCCGCTCCGAACGCTGATTCGCGATTACTCGAGATGCTCGTCGAGCTGGCCGACGATCCGTACACCGACGCCCGATTCAACGCGGCGCTCGCGCTCGCGCGGCTTGGCAACCCACTCGCTGGCAAAGCGGTCGCCGAGATGCTCGATCCCGACGCGATCGCGGCGAGCCTCACCGGCGAGAAGCGCGTCACAGAAGACCAGACCGATGTCTCTCTGCGAAGCCAACAGGCCCGCAAGCGCGACATGATCTTGCACAATGCGCTGGTGGCCATCGACTCGCTGCTCAAGCAGAAAACGGCGCCGGCGTCGCTCGAACCGCTGGAGACGGCGCTGGCGAAGTTCGTCGCCGCGGCGCCCAAGGTGCAAGACCCCGCGCCGATTCCCGATGAAGTGGTCGACGTCGCAAAGAAGACGCTCGAGCGCGTGCGGGCCGCTCGCCCGTAGGCGAAGTTACCAGCTTCGTTTACGGCTTCGGCGCGAAGCTTTGCGGACTATTCCGGTTATGCCGGCGGCACGGCATTTCTTTCGCACATTCGCGCCGCGGTTCCCATTGATGGGCTCAAGTCCACCCGCTCCCATGAAGTGAGCGGCGCCGAGGGCTAGCAGCCCGCACGAGCGGCAGAATCGGCTCGCGCTCCGCGTGCTAGCGAATGTTTCGGCGGCGCACAGTTTGCCTTTGTCACATTCGTCCGCAAAACTCACATAGGGGGGAAGCTCGTCGGAAGTGCGCAAACAGGTCGGTAACGATCGGCGCACTTTCACATCTTCTCATAAAACAGAGTAAGGGTTCGTTCCATGAAGACCTCGTGGGCGTTTTTCGCCGCTTGTGCGTTTGTTTGTTCGTTCGCGCCCTTGGCGCCCGTCGCGCATGCTCAGGCATGCACGTCGTGCGAGGCCTACCGCCTCGTGTGCCAAACCGTGTACGACGAGCAGGAAGTCACCGCCTACCGCCTGGAGACCGAGACGGTCTACGACCAGGTGCAGACCGTGCGGCGCGTGCCCGTGTGGGAAACCGAACAGCGCGAGCGGCGCTATATCGTGTCGCGCCCGGTGACCGAGACCACGATGCGCGAAGAGCGCTACATCGTCCAACGACAGGTCGTCGAGACGCAGATTCGCGACGAGAGCTACGACCGCGTGCGCAACATCGTCGAGACCGCCATGCGCGAGGAGCGCTACACGGTCAACCGCCCCGTGTGGGAAACGGCGGAGCGCGAAGAGTGCTACACCGTCATGCGACCGGTGACCGAAACCGTCGAGCAAGAACGCCGCTACACGGTGATGCAGCCGGTGACGCGGTACGAGACTCGCTATGTGGATCAGGGCTGCTACGTCGACCAGGTGAGCTACGTGCAAGCGCCGCCGTCGCGCCGCGGTCTCACGTGGGTGGCCGCGTCGCCGGTGGTCGATCCGTACACGGGCCAGGTGCAGGTGCAGCGTCCGGGGCTTGTTTGGGCGAACGTCCAGGCGCCGCCGGTGGCTCAGGTGACGCGCGCTTGGAAGCCAAATCTTGTTGCCCAGCAATACCCGGTCACCGAAATGTGCCCGCAGCAAGTCGTGCAAAAGATTCCCGTGCAGGTCGTGCGTTACGTGCCCGAGCAGGCCGTGCGCAAGATCCCGGTGCGGACCTGCAAGATTGTGGCCGAGGAACACGTGCGGCAAGTGCCGGTGACAGTATGCCGGCAGGTGACCGAGCGCGTCGAGAACAAAGTGCCGGTGCAGGTGTGCCGGTATGTGCCCGAGGAGCACGTGCGACAGATTCCCGTGACCACGTGCAAGTGGGTGCAGGAAGAGCGCGTCGAGCCGGTGCAGGTGCGCGTGTGCAAAATCGTCGAAGAGCAGCACACGGTGCAGGTGCCGCGCACGGTGTGTAAGAAGGTGCCGGTGACGTACACGTACCGCGTGCCGCGCACGGTGGTCATGAAGGTGCCGGTGGAAACCGTGGCGCCTTGCTGCGGAGTGCCCGCGGAGTCATCGACCACCACGACCACGGGCATGCCGCCCGCTGGCGAGCCGACGCCGGCCGATGAGGCCGCGCCGGCTGAGAAGTCGCCGGCTGACGATGCGGCTGCCGCGGCTGCGGATTCGACACAGGAGACGGATGGCGCCGCTGCTGCCGAAGCGCCGGCTGAGGAGCCCGCCGCTGCGGAAACGCCCGCGCCCGGCCCGGCAGCTGAAGACGACACGACCACGGACGCGACGGCGCCGCCGGTGGGTATCATGTTGGTGGCAGCGCAGAACTCGCCGTAGACGAAGCTGGCAGCTTCGTCTACGTGCGGGGCGAGTTGACGGCTGCACGCAAGTCGTCGAGACTTACGACATGGCCGTCGAGTGTACCACCTTGCCCGCCGAGGCGTCCGACCACGAGAGCGTGTGCCGGCTCTACACGCCCGCCATGCTGGCCGAGGCGCTG
>JANOIK010000293.1:0-2023 GCA_031407585.1 Planctomycetota bacterium
GATGACTCGCGGTTCCACTTTCAAAGCCTGCGGCTCACGGCATCGATCACCACCGCGATCGGCGGCGATGGTTTTTCGTGGAGCGACGAAGTCGAGAACATCGGCGGGCGCGATGCGATGATGCAGATGCTCTACCACTTCAACCTGGGGCAGCCGCTGCTGCAGGCCGGCGCGCGCATCGTAGCGCCGATTGCCGCAGTGGCGCCACTCACGCAAGTTGGCGCCACGCACGGAGTTGATTCGTGGAACGTGATGCCGCCCGCGAAGCCTAACTCGGCCGAACAAGTGTATGTCGCCGAGCTCGCCGCCGACGCCACCGGTCAGACTTGCGTCCTGGCGACCGGGTTGGCGGGCGGCGAGGCCGTCAGCTTGCGATTCAACAAGCGTGCCCTGCCCTGTTTCACCGTGTGGCGCAACACGCCTGCCGAGGCTGACGGCTACGTGCTCGGCCTCGAGCCGGGGACGAACTACCCCAATCCGCGCACTTTTGAAGCGGAGCACAACCGCGTCGTGCGACTGAAGCCAGGCGAAACCTGGAGAGCCGATGTCGCCGTCGCGTGGCACGCCGATCGCGAATCCGCGGCGCCCGGTCAAGCCGCCATCGAGGCAATTCAGCAAGGCGTGACGCCGGCACTCTCTCAGCAGCCGCGACCCGAATGGTCGGCCGCGCCGTAGCCGTTCACGCGGCGATCTCGACCCACTGCCCACTCTTCGCGCTGGCGAGAATCGCATCGCACACGCGCTGCGTTTCGAGCGCGTCGCGAAACGTGGGCGACGCCGGCTCGCCCGCGCCCACGCCCGCGAGGAAGTCGGCCACCTGGTGCACGAACGTGTGTTCGTACCCAATCTGCAACCCCGGCACCCACCACTTATCCATGTAGGGCATGTCGGCGTCGGTCACGTGCACGCTCCGCCAGCCGCGCACCAGCGAATCGTCGCGGTGGTCGAAGTAGCTGAGCCGGTGCAAGTCGTGCAGATCCCACGCGATCGAGGCGTGCTCGCCGTTGATCTCGAGCGTGTACAGCGCCTTGTGCCCGCGGGCGTAGCGCGTCGACTCGAACACCGCGAGCGAGCCATTGGCAAATCGGCCGAGGCACGCGGCCGCATCGTCGATCGTCACCGGCTCGACCTGGCCCGACTCCTGATGCTTGCGCTCTTTCACGAACGTCTCGGTCATCGCCGACACCTTCTTGATCGGCCCGTTGAGCCACAACGCCGTGTCGATGCAGTGCGCGAGCAAGTCGCCGGTCACTCCGCTGCCGGCGACCCGCGCGTCGATCCGCCACAACCCGGCGCCTCCCTGCGGCAGATCGGCCGAGATCGTCCAGTCCTGCAAGAACTGCGATCGGTAGTGGAAAATCCGCCCCAGCCGACCTTCGTCGATCAACTGCTTGGCGAGCGTCACAGCCGGCACGCGGCGGTAGTTGTACCAAACCATGTTCGGCACGCGCGCGTTCTCGACCGCGGCGACCATCGCCTGCCCCTCGGCCACGTTCATGGCGAGCGGCTTCTCGCACAGGATCATCTTGCCGGCCTCGGCCGCGGCAATCGCGATGTCGTGGTGCAAGTTGTTCGGCGTGCAGATGTCGACGACGTCGATGTCGTCTCGCGCGATGAGCTTCCGCCAATCGGTTTCGACCGAAGCGTAGCCCCACGTGGCGGCGAACTTCTCGGCCTTTGCGCCATCGCGCGCGGCCACCGCCTGGAGCATCGGCTTGTAAGGAAGCTCGAAAAAATTGTTAACCCGGTTGTAGGCGTTGGAATGGGCCCGGCCCATAAAGCCGTAACCGACCATGCCGATTCGGAGGGGCGTAGGCATGCAAGCTTCTCTGAAAGTGATTAGAGATGCGGAAACGTCGATCAGTCCCAACCGTGCGCATCGCGCACGGCGATCATCGTCGACAGGACCGTGTTCCAAGTCCGCGGCGCCAGCAGCACGCTGTTCGGGAACATGCACCCGTCCCAGCAGATGTGCTCGAAACGCCGCGTCGGTACGCCGTCTACGCGGAGCCACTCGCCGGCG